>JAULYU010000135.1:0-4212 GCA_032117735.1 Microbacteriaceae bacterium | reverse complement strand
GCCCCCGAATCCGGTTCGGGAACCGCCCTCGGCTCGAATCGTTTTCATCGTTTGGCGTTCCTGACGGCGACCGGTGTTGAACGGGGGGTCCAGATAGACGACCTGAAAAATCTCGTCCGGGAGCGCTCGCAAAAGTTCGAGGTTGTCGCCCTGGACGATGTGGGTCTCGGTCATTCCCCTAAGTTAACAGAGTGACGGAACAGGGACGGGATTCAGAGACACCCGAACTCACCACACACGGTGTCGGCCCGTGGACGGGTGAGTTACCGACCGACCCGCGGTACGACCGTGATCTGCTGGACAACGGGGACACGCGGAACGTCATCGATGACTACCGATACTGGACGATGGATGCGATTGTTGCCGACCTCGACGCCAAGCGTCACGCATTTCACGTCGCCATCGAGAACTGGCAACACGACCTCAACATCGGGTCGATCGTGCGAACGGCGAATGCGTTCCTCTCGAACACGGTGCACATCGTCGGACGACGACGCTGGAACAAGCGCGGGGCGATGGTCACCGACCGTTATCAACACGTCCTGCACCACGCTACGGTCGAGGAGTTTCTCGCTTGGGCGCGCGCGAACGAACTCACGGTGGTCGGAGTCGACAACGTGGAGAATTCGGTGTCCATCGACGCCACGTCACTCCCCGAGCGCTGTGTCTTGCTGTTTGGTCAGGAGGGCCCGGGGCTGTCTCCCGAGGCGATAGCGGCAAGCGACCTCGTCGTCGAAATCGAACAGTTCGGATCGACTCGGTCACTCAATGCGTCTGCCGCTGCCGCCATCGTGATGCACGCCTGGATTCGGGAACACGTCACGGCCAAACGGTAGACTGGGGTGGTTGCCCAAACAAAGGATTCGCATGCCCGCCGTCGTGATTATTGGTGCCCAGTGGGGTGATGAGGGTAAGGGCAAAGCCACCGACCTCATCGCGGGTCGCATCGACCACGTGGTGAAATTCAACGGCGGAAACAATGCGGGACACACGGTTGTTATCGGGAACGAAAAATACGCGCTGCACCTGTTGCCCTCCGGGATTCTCACGGAAGGCGTCACCCCGGTCATCGCGAACGGCGTGGTCATCGACCTCGAGGTGTTGTTCGAGGAAATCGATGCGCTCTCGAGTCGCGGAATCGACGTATCGAAACTTCGAGTGTCCGCCAACGCCCACGTCATCACCTCGTACCACCGAACGCTCGACAAGGTGACGGAACGATTCCTCGGAAAACGCCAGATTGGCACGACGGGACGTGGAATCGGCCCGACCTACGCGGACAAAATCAACCGAATCGGTATCCGCATCCAAGACATCTTTGACGAAGGAATCCTGCGACAAAAAGTCGAAGGCGCCCTCGACCTGAAAAACCACCTTCTCGTCAAGATTTACAACCGACGGGCCATCCCGGTCGATGACATCGTCCAGGAACTATTGTCCTACGCAGATCGGCTGCGCCCGATGGTGTGCGACACGTCGCTGTTGTTGCACGAGGCGCTCGCCGAGGGAAAGACGGTGTTGTTCGAGGGCGGTCAGGCGACGATGCTCGATGTCGACCACGGTACGTACCCGTTCGTCACGTCCTCAAGTTCGACCGCGGGTGGTGCGTCCACGGGTTCGGGTATCGGGCCGAACGCGATCACACGCGTCATCGGAATCGTGAAGGCGTACACGACTCGAGTGGGGTCGGGTCCGTTCCCCACAGAATTGGACAACGACGAGGGCGAGCGTCTCCGCCAAGCCGGGTCTGAGTTCGGCACCACGACCGGGCGCCCCCGACGCTGTGGGTGGTACGACGCTCCGATTGCCCGCTATTCGGCGCGCATCAACGGCATCACTGATTTCGTCATGACCAAGCTCGACGTTCTGACGGGCCTGTCGGAAGTCCCCGTGTGTGTGGCCTACGAGGTCGACGGTGTTCGCTTCGACGAGATGCCCGTGAACCAATCCGACTTCCACCACGCCACCCCGATCTACGAGAACTTTCCCGGTTGGACCGAAGACATTTCGGGTGCTCGCCGGTTTGAGGACCTGCCGGTCAACGCTCAGAACTACGTTCGGGCGCTCGAATCGATGTCGGGCGCACGCATTTCGGCAATCGGAGTGGGGCCCGCGCGGGATGAAATCATCGCGATTCACGACCTGCTCGACTGATTTATCCAAGATTTATCCAAGGTTCAGCCAAAACGCGCCACGGTTCGTTTGTGCCGTTTTAGAGTGGGGATAACCGACACGAAAGGTTCCCCATGATCCGCCGCACCGCTGCAGCCACAATCGCGCTGGCTGTCGTCTTCGCGGGAACGGCCGCGGGTTGCGCGACCACGGTTCCGAGCGAATCAATGAGCGTCCTTGATGGAAACGATATCTTGACCGCGGATCTGGGTGCCGATGTCTCAGCGCAGGGCGTAGTCCTTGCCGCGGTACTTCTTGTTGCCGGGGATATCGACAAGGGTCTGGCGCAGGGCGTTGTGACGCCGGCGGAAGTGACCGAAGCGCGTCTAGCTATCGAATCGGGAACGCTCGACATGTGGCGCCAGCGGGCGGAATCGGACGGAGTCACACCGTGAGTCGACGCTCCACTTTTCTCACCGCGAGCGTGATTGCCGCTGTGGTGTTTGCCGGAACCACGCCCGTGCAGGCAGCGGACGCCGACGCGGTCAAACGCGCGATTGTCATTACGGTCCTCAACAACCTCGGAGTCCGACCAACCGCGGAACTCATCGACGCACTGGTCAACGAGATTCCGATGGATGTTCTTGATTCTGGGCTTGTCCGTAAGGTCGGCAAAGCGCTTGACGCAAACGGTGACCCATCGCAAATCATTGGCGAGATGGTCGACAGTGATGGAGACGGAGTGCCGGACGAAAACGGCGCCACCGATTCGTCATCAAACGACGACGACGAAGACGACGACGACGAGGCTGACGAGGCTGACGAGGATGAACCGGAAGAGCCCGACGAGCCGGATGATGATGACGAAGACGACGAAGACGACGACGAGGCTGACGAGGATGAAGACGAGGATGAAGACGAGGATGAAGACGAGGATGAAGACGAGGATGAAGACGAGGACGACAATTAGATCTCCCCAGGGGTGGGGTGACACGCGCCCGATCGCACTCGATGCGGTCGGGCGCTTTGATTTGTAGGCTGGGGGAATGGATGAGGAATCCGTCGCGCGATTACGCGACCTACGGCAGAGCATCGACAACGTCGACGCCGCGCTCATTCACATTCTCGCGGAGCGTTTTCGTTTCACTCAGCAGGTCGGTTTACTCAAGGCTCAGGCCGGCTTGCCGCCCTCGGACAAGGAACGCGAATCGGCTCAGATCGAACGCCTCACGGCACTTGCGCACGATGCGAATTTGGATCCGGTTTTCGCCGAAAAGTTCCTGAACTTTATCGTCGCCGAGGTGATTCGCCATCACGAGAAGATTGCGAACGATTCGACGAACTAACCGCCGAATCTAGGCAGAAATGCCCGGCAGGTTCGCATACAGCTTGTGCGCGGTGTCGATGCACTCGTCGATCATTCGTTGTTGGCGTTTCACCGTCACATATTTGGGCCCGACCCAGGCCGGGACAAAGGATCCGTCGGGCGCTTTTTCGCGCAGCATCCAGGCGAACACACATTCTTCGGCGCCCGTCACAAACAACTGCCACTGAACCTGGCGCTTGTAGTACACCGGAACCCAGTCGTACGAGCCCCAGTCGCGTCCCGTTGTCTTGACCTCGACAATCATCCCGTGGTCGGGCGACAGCCCGTCGGGCGTCGCCATCATCCAGTTTTCGTCGGCCGAGGAAATCAGCCAGTCGTTGCCGGCGATATCAAATCGCTCGGCGAGCCGGTCAATAATGTTCGATTCCTGGTCACGGCCGAACGCCATGAACGCGTTGTCGGGGATGGGGGTCGGATCGACCATTTGTCCGACGATTTCCGCGAACCCCTTATCGTCGTGCGCCTTGCCGACCATCGTGGCGGTCACGCCGGTCGCCCGGACCCGCAACCATTCGTCGCGATCGGCGCTCTGTACTAAGAATCGGGATTGCTCAATCATGTGGACCTTTCGAACACTTCCACGGTAGTGCGTTCAACCGACATCAAACCGCATTTGTTCTTTCCTCACCGCAAGGTTGCTAGATTGTAAGGATGAAATCCCCGACAATCCGAGCACTTGCCAGCCTCGCCATTGCTTCCCTCGCCGTGACCGG
>JAULYU010000134.1:0-5782 GCA_032117735.1 Microbacteriaceae bacterium | reverse complement strand
ACGAATAGACGAACTTCGCCGCGTTCAAGACCTTGATGGCGAGACGGCGACCGATCTTGATCTGCTTCGGGTTTTCGGGGTCGAACGCAGCATCCGTTCCCAGTCGGCTCGACGCCGCCCAGTACCGAACCGCGTCCGAACCGTGTTCGTCGAGCATTCCCTGCGGGGTCACGACGTTGCCCTTCGACTTCGACATCTTCTTTCGGTCGGGGTCGACGATGAATCCCGAGATTCCGGCGTGTTCCCACGGCGCAACGCCGTGTTCGAGCTCGGCGCGCAGAACGGTCGAAAACAGCCACGTGCGGATGATGTCTTGGCCCTGCGAGCGAAGCGAATAGGGGAACACGAGGTTCCAGAGTTCGTCGTCCTCGCCCCACTTTCCGGCGATCTGCGGGGTGAGAGACGAGGTCGCCCACGTGTCCATCACGTCGACCTCGCCGATGAAGCCACCCGCGACACCGCGCTGGTCGTCGGTGTAACCCGGGGCTGGCTGTGACGACGGGTCGACGGGCAGTTGGTCTTCGGTCGGGACGATCGGCTTGTCGAAGACGGGGTTTCCCTCGGCGTCGAGCGGGTACCACACCGGAATCGGCACACCGAAAAAGCGCTGACGAGAAACCAGCCAGTCGCCGTTGAGCCCGCCGACCCAGTTGTCGTAACGGACCCGCATGAAGTCGGGGTGGAAGTTGACCTGTTGACCGCGCTCGATGAGACGCGCGCGAAGGTCTTCGTCCTTGGCGCCGTTTGTGATGTACCACTGGCGGGTCGTGACGATCTCAAGAGGCTTGTCACCCTTTTCAAAAAACTTGACGGGGTGAGTGATGGGCTTGGGTTCGCCGATCATCTCGCCCGATTCCTGCAGCAACTCGACGATTCGGGCCTTCGCCGAGAAAACGGTCTTGCCCGCAAGTTCGGCGTACACGGCCTTCTGGTTGTCCGAGTCGATTCCGGCGGGCGGTTCACTCATGACGCGGCCGTCGAACCCGAGGATCGGACGAGTCGGCAGGCTGAGTTCGCGCCACCAAATGACGTCGGTGACGTCACCGAACGTACAGATCATCGCGATGCCGCTTCCCTTGTCAATCTGGGCGAGCGGGTGAGCGAGGACGGGGACCTCGACGCCGAACAGCGGCGTGCGAACGGTCGTTCCAAAGAACGGCTTGTAACGCTCGTCGTCGGGGTTGGCGACCAGGGCCACACACGCCGGGATCATCTCGGGACGAGTGGTCTCGATGTCGATGGTTCCGCCGTCGGGCTTGTGGAACGACACGCGGTGGTACGCGCCCGGCATCTCTTTGTCTTCGAGTTCCGCCTGGGCGACCGCGGTGCGGAACGTGATGTCCCACAGGGTCGGTGCGTCCGCCTGATACGCCTCGCCACGGGCGAGGTTTCGCAGGAACGCACGCTGAGCCGTGCGCTGCGACTCGTCCGAAATCGTCCGGTACGTCTGTGACCAGTCAACCGAGAGCCCGAGCGTGCGCCAGAGCTCCTCGAATTTCTTTTCGTCTTCGACCGTCAGTTGTTCACAGAGTTCAACGAAGTTCCGCCGTGAAATCGGCACCTGGTCGGCGGCTTTGGTCGACGCGTTGTCGGCGCCGTCAAGAGGAGGCGTGAACGACTGGTCGTAGGCCAGGGTCGGGTCGCACCGGACTCCGTAATAGTTTTGGACGCGGCGCTCCGTCGGCAGACCGTTGTCGTCCCACCCCATCGGATAAAAGATGACCTTTCCCCGCGCGCGCTGATAACGCGCCGCGAGGTCCATGTGCGTGTAGGAAAACACGTGACCGATGTGCAACGAACCGGAGGCTGTCGGTGGGGGAGTGTCCACCGCGAACACGCTGTCTTTACCGAGTGAAACGGCCTTCGCGCGATCGAACGCGTACGTCCCTTCGCGTTCCCACACCTCGCCCCACGTCGCTTCGAGTCCTTCGAGGGCTGGTTTGTCGGGAATTTCGCGGGGCACGGGAGCCTCTTTCACTATCGGCGGCAGCGGGTATGGCTGCCTCACATGTACCCGCCGAATCTACCAGCCTTCGAGGTACCGCCGGCGCATCCCGATTAGTTCGCGAACGCGAGATAAATGTTGAGCGTCGTCGCGATGAACAGCCACGCCTCGTAGGGAATCAGCAGGCGGGCGGCCCAGATGTCGACCGCTTTGAACTTCACGATCGTCATCCACACCAGGACGTCCATCGTGAGGATGATGACAGCGCCGATCCAAAAGGCGATTTCACCGACGAGCGGGAATCCCGAGAAAAAGATGGGCGTCCAGATGGCGTTGAGGGCCAACTGTGCGATGAACAATCGAATGCCGGCGGTGCGGGCGGGGCTCGAGGGCATTCGCCACGCACGCCAAAACGACACACCGATGAGCACGTACAGAACCGACCAGACGGGTCCGAACACCCAGTTCGGCGGTGTCCACGGCGCGACGTTCGCCTCGGCGTACCAGCCGTCGACGTTGCCGGCGGTCGACAGGGCACCTAGCCCGCCGATGATGAACGGCACTGCAATGCTGATCGCAAGCGCAATCCCCTGACCGGGACGAGTGGAAATCGGTGATGCGGACATGAGGACTCCTTCGGTCATCGTTCAGACTAAGCCTGCCACACCCATAGAATTGAACCCCATGACGTACCCCCGCCACCGTGACAACGCCGGCGTTCAACCGTCTCCGTCGTTCCCCGCGATTGAACACGACGTTCTCGCGTATTGGGCGACCAACGACACGTTCCGCAAGTCGATTTCGAACCGCGAGGGTTGCGACGAATGGGTGTTCTATGACGGCCCGCCCTTCGCCAACGGGCTTCCGCACTACGGGCACCTTCTGACCGGGTACGCCAAAGACCTGTTCCCGCGTTACCAAACGATGCGCGGCAAGCAGGTTCACCGCCGATTCGGCTGGGACACGCACGGACTTCCCGCCGAACTTGAGGCCGAACGGCAGCTCGGAATCACCGACAAATCCCAGATCGAAGAGATGGGGCTCGCCGCCTTCAACGCGGTCGCGAAAGAATCGGTTCTCAAATACACCAAGGAGTGGGAAGAGTACGTCACTCGCCAAGCGCGCTGGGTGGACTTCGAAAACGACTACAAGACCTTCGACATCACCTTCATGGAGAGCGTGATCTGGGCGTTTAAGCAACTGCACGACAAGGGACTCGCCTACGAGGGGTACCGGGTGCTGCCGTATTGCTGGCGTGACCAGACCCCGCTGTCCAACCACGAACTGCGCATGGACGACGATGTCTACAAGTCGCGCCAAGACCAGTCCGTCACTGTTACCTTTCCATTGACCGGCGCGAAAGCCCACGAGCTCGGGCTCGTCGGGGTCAATGCGCTCGCGTGGACGACGACACCGTGGACTCTGCCGACGAACGCGGCGCTCGCGGTTGGCCCGACAATTTCCTACGCCGTCCTTCCGGCGGGACCCAACGGAGCCGCCGCAGACGGCGAAAACTTCCTGCTCGCCGCCGACACCGTCGGCGCATACGCCAAAGAACTGGGTTACGACGATGCGGCCACGGCCACAGCCGCCATCACCGCGACGCACACCGGTGCAGAACTCGGCGGAGTCACCTACACACGTTTGTGGGATTACTACGCGGACGCCGAAGGCATGGAGAACGCCTGGCAGATCCTCGTTGCCGACTACGTCGCGACGGGTGAAGGCACCGGAATCGTTCACCAAGCACCCGCCTACGGTGAAGACGACCAAACCATTTGTGCCGCGGCCGGAATCCCCGTCATCGTCTCGGTCGACGATTCGGGGAAATTCCTCCCCGAAGTTTCCGACGTCGCGGGACTCCACGTGTTCGACGCCAACAAGCCCTTGACCCAGAAACTCAAGGCCGACGGGCGACTTCTGCAACAGAAGTCGTACGACCACTCGTATCCGCACTGCTGGCGATGTCGTAATCCGCTCATCTACAAAGCCGTCTCGTCCTGGTTCATCCGCGTCCCCGAATTCCGCGACCGCATGGGTGAACTCAACCAGGACATCAACTGGGTCCCCGACAACGTCAAAGACGGCCAATTCGGAAAATGGGTCAGCGGCGCTCGCGATTGGTCGATTTCGCGCAACCGCTACTGGGGTTCGCCGATTCCGGTGTGGAAGAGCGACGACCCCGAATACCCGCGTATCGACGTGTACGGGTCGCTCGACGAACTTGAAGCCGACTTCGGTGTTCGACCGACGGACCTGCACCGCCCCGCGATCGACGAACTGACCCGCCCGAACCCCGACGATCCGACCGGCAAGTCGACGATGAGGCGAATCACCGATGTGCTCGACGTCTGGTTCGACTCGGGGTCGATGCCGTTCGCGCAGGTTCACTACCCGTTCGAGAACCGCGAGTGGTTCGAAACCCACAACCCCGCCGACTTCATCGTCGAATACATCGGTCAGACGCGCGGGTGGTTCTACACCTTGCACGTGTTGTCGACCGCGCTGTTCGACCGTCCTGCGTTCACCAACGTCATCAGTCACGGAATCGTGCTGGGTAACGACGGTCAGAAGATGTCGAAGTCGCTGCGGAACTATCCCGACGTGTCCGAAGTGTTCGAACGCGACGGAGCCGATGCGATGCGCTGGTTCCTCATGTCGTCGAGCGTGATTCGCGGCGGAAACCTCGTCGTCACCGAAGAGGGCATCCGCGAATCGGTTCGCCAGTTCCTTCTGCCCCTCTGGAGCACCTACTATTTCTTCACGCTGTACGCGGGGGACACCGAGCCGGTTCGCCGAACCGATTCAACCAACGTGCTCGACCGGTATCTTCTGGCGAAGACGCGGGCGCTCGTTGAACGCGTCACGGCAGAACTCGACGCGCTCGACAGCCCGATGGCGGCTGCGTCGATTCGTGACTTCGCCGACGTGTTGACCAACTGGTACGTCCGACGTTCCCGCGATCGGTTCTGGAACGGCGACGACCGTGACGCGGTCGACACGCTGTACACGGTTCTCGAAACTCTTTGCCGAGTCGCGGCACCGCTTGCACCGCTCGTGACGGAGGAAGTCTGGCGCGGTCTGACGGGTGGCGAGAGCGTTCACCTGACCGACTGGCCCGACTCCAGCGAATTCCCCGCGGACGACAATCTCGTTCAGGCGATGGACCGCGTGCGCGAGGTCGCTTCGGCGGGACTCGCGCTGCGGAAGGCCCAGGGTCTCCGTGTCCGCCTGCCCCTGGCCACCCTCACCGTGGTCGTGCCCGAAGCGCCAACCATCCCCGCATTTTCCGAAATTCTGCGCGAGGAACTGAACGTCAAGTCGGTAACGGTCGTCGAGTTGCGCGAAGAGTCGATCGGCGAATACGGAATCACTCGGCGCTTGTCCGTCAACTCACGAACCCTCGGGCCCCGGATTGGCGGCCAGGTGCAACAGGTCATCGCTGCGACAAAGGCGGGGGACTGGTCGGTCGACGGCGACGTCGTCACCGCCGGCGGAATCGCGCTCGAAGCGGGCGAATACGACCTCGTGCTCGATGTTGCCGACACGGCGGTCGCGGTGTCGTTCCTCGGAAATGCTGGGTTTGTAGTCCTCGACACCGTCGTGACACCCGAACTCGCGGCCGAGGGACTCGCCCGTGACGTCGTCCGCGCGGTCCAACAGGCGCGAAAGGATGCGGGTCTCGACGTCAGCGACCGAATCCGACTCGAAATCGAAAGTGACGCGGTCACCATTGTGGCCATGCGCGACCATCAGGACTTGATCGCCGGCGAGACCCTCGCGCTCGAACTCGAGTTCACAGACGGCTCATCGGGAACGGTCGAAGTCGGCGACGGC
>JAULYU010000133.1:0-4583 GCA_032117735.1 Microbacteriaceae bacterium | reverse complement strand
CCTCGCTTACGACCCGGCATTTGCTTTTGAGATTGGCTACATCGTCAAGGCAGGTCTCGAGCGGATGTACGGCGGGCAACACGTCGACCCGAACGTCTTCTATTACCTCACGGTGTACAACGAACCCTTGATTCAACCCGCTGAGCCCGCCGGCGTCGATGTCGACGGCTTGTTGCGCGGCATGTACAAGTATCGTGCGGCCTCGAGCGGGCAAATCCCGGCGCAAATTCTGGCCAGTGGTGTCTCGGTGCCATGGGCGCTGAAAGCCCAAGAACTCCTCGCGAGCGACTGGAATGTGGCGGCGGACGTGTGGTCGGTCACGTCGTGGAACGAGTTGCGCCGCGACGGACGCGATTCGGACCGCTACAACTTCCTGCACCCGGCGGAACTCCCTCGCATTCCCTACGTCACCGAAAAGCTCCGCGGCGAACGCGGGCCGGTCATCGCGGTGAGCGATTTCATGCACGCCGTTTCCGATCAAATCCGCCCCTACGTCCCCACCGATTTTGCGACTTTGGGCGGCGACGGCTTCGGTTTTTCGGACACTCGCGCCGCGACTCGACGCCACTTCGCTATTGACACGGAGTCGATTGTGGTTCGTGTGCTCGAACAACTCGCCAAGCGTGGCGAAGTCGACCGGTCGGTCGTCATCGATGCGTTCCAGCGCTACCGCCTCGACGATGTGACCGCGGGCACGACCGGGAATCCCGGCGGGGACGCCTAGGAATCGTGTGATTATCATCGCGTCGCCCGGACAGGGCTCACAAACACCAGGGTTCCTCACACCGTGGTTAGAAGTCGACGGCGTGCGGGAACACCTCGAGTCGCTGTCCGATGCGTCGGAGGTTGACCTCATCGCGCACGGCACCACATCGGACGCCGACACCATTCGTGCCACCGACATCGCCCAGCCGCTCATTGTGGCCGCGTCGATTGTGTCGGGCACCGTGTTGTTGCGTCACAACACCAACACCGCGATCGGGTTCGCGGGACACTCGGTCGGCGAATTCGCCGCGGCCCATTTCGCGGGCATTCTGAGCGATACCGACGCGCTTCGCCTGGTTGGAGTTCGCGGCCGGGCAATGGCCGCCGAAGCCGCGACAACCGCAACCGGTATGAGCGCGGTGATTGGTGGCGATAGTGCCGAACTCGACGAGGCATTGACCTCATTCGGTCTGGTCGCGGCGAACATGAACGGTGGCGGGCAGGTCGTCGTCGCGGGTCCACGTGATTCTCTCGCCCGTCTCGCCGAGTCTCCTGTCGCAGGATCCCGTGTCATCCCGTTGCAGGTCGCGGGTGCGTTTCACACGTCGTTCATGTCTGGCGCGGTCGCGACGCTTCGCACCGCCGCCGCATCGGTTTCCACCACGAATCCCCACTCGGTCATCTACAGCAATCGCGACGGTCGTCAGGTCGAGAGCGGGGACGCCTACCGCGACCTCTTGGTCGGTCAGGTCGAGAGCCCGGTGCGCTGGGACCTGTGTATGGAATCCTTCGCCCGTGACGGCGTCACCGGTGTCATCGAACTCGCTCCGGGCGGTGCGCTGGTCGGGCTCGTCAAGCGCGGAATTAAAGGGTTGCCCACCGTCGCCATCAAAACTCCCGACGATCTCGTCGCGGCCCACGAACTACTGGAGGCATTATGACTCAACCCGTTCTCAAACAAACGGTCGGATCCGCGTTCACCCGAATTCTCTCGGTAGGCGCTGCTCGCGGTGACCTCGACGTCCCAAACGATGACATCGTCGGTCCCATCGATTCGAGCGACGAGTGGATTCGTCAACGCACCGGTGTCATCAGCCGGACGCGTGCAAGCGCAAATGTCAGCGCGGCGGACCTCGCGACGACTGCTGCGCTGGAAGCAATCGATAGAGCGGGGATTTCCGCCTCCGAAATCGGCGCGGTGATTATTGCCACCATTTCCAACGAAGTTCAGACACCGTCGATGGCGGCTCTCGTCGCGGACCGCGTCGGGGCCACCCCGGCCGCTGCGTACGACGTGTCGGCCGCGTGCGCGGGGTTCTGTTATGGAATCGCCCAGGCGGACGCCCTCGTCCGCGCGGGAACCGCCACGTACGTGCTCGTCATCGGAGCGGAAAAGCTCAGCGACATTGCGAACCCAACGGATCGCACCATTTCGTTCCTCCTGGGAGACGGCGCCGGAGCCGTCATCATCGGCCCCGCCGACGCGGCGGGCATCTCGCCGACCATCTGGGGTTCGGACGGGGCAAAATGGGACGCGGTCGGCATGGACCGCCCGTTGCGCGAGGCGTTTGACGACCGCGACGGAAACTTCCCCACGTTACGCCAAGACGGTCAAACCGTTTTCCGATGGGCGGTCTGGGAGATGGCCAAGGTGGCACAGCACGCACTCGACGCTGCCGGCATCACCGCAGCCGATCTCGCCGCGTTTATCCCCCACCAAGCCAACATGCGCATCATCAACGAGTTCGCCAAGCAACTTGATGTGCCGGACAGCGTCGTGATTGGACGAGACATCGAAACCACCGGAAACACCTCCGCAGCGTCGATTCCCCTCGCGATGCACCGGGTTCTCGCCGAGAACCCCGAGCTCAGTGGCGGCTACGCTCTCATCATCGGCTTTGGGGCGGGACTCGTCTACGCCGCTCAGATTGTGCGCCTTCCCTAGCGGATTGCGCTCAACCCCATAAAATGGGGAACGCTACATCACATTCACATAAGGAGAAATTATGGCTCAGTCCAAGGATGAGGTCCTCGCAGGCCTCGCAGGCCTCGTCAATGACGAGACAGGCGTTCCCGTCGAGAGCGTTGTGTTCGGGAAGTCGTTCGCGGACGACCTCGACATTGACTCGATCTCGATGATGACAATTGTCGTCAATGCCGAGGAAGAGTTTGGCGTCAAGATTCCTGACGACAAGGTCAACGAGCTCAAGACGGTTGACGACGCCGTGAACTACATCGTTTCGGCTCAGTCCTAACACGAATTGTGCGGCGGGGGTAAACCCCGCCGCACTGTTGTACCCACCGACCGACAGGGAAGAGTAACCACATGACCACCATCGTTGTGACGGGTATCGGGGCAACATCGTGTCTGGGGGGAAACGCTCGTGAAACGTGGGAAGCGCTCCTGCGCGGCGAGAGCGGTATTCGCCCTCTCACCGAAGAGTGGGTTGAACAGCACCAGCTCCCCGTCACCTTTGCCGGTCGGGTAAAGGTACCCGCGTCAGAGGTCCTGGAGCGACTGGAAGTCAAGCGACTCGACCCGTCCGCCCAACTCGCGGTGATTGCCGCCCGGGAAGCCTGGGCCGATGCGGGCTCCCCGGATGACGCCCGGGAACGAATTTTGGTGGATTTCGCGACAGGTATCGGCGGGCTAAACACACTCCTCGACGCGTGGGACGTCATGAAAGAAAAGGGTCCGCGTCGGGTGCTTCCGATGACCATCCCCATGCTGATGCCCAACGCCGCCGCCGCCGCGATTTCGATGGACTTGGAAACTCGAGGCGGGGCTCGAACCTGTGTTTCCGCCTGCGCCTCGGGCACCGAATCAATCTCCAACGCGGTAAACCACCTTCGCGCGGGGTTGGCGGACGTCGTGATTTGTGGTGGCACCGAATCGGTCATTCACCCCCTACCGATTGCTGCCTTCGCAGCGATGCACGCGCTGTCGACGCGAAACGACGACCCGGCCCGCGCGTCGCGCCCGTATGACAAGGACCGCGACGGTTTTGTGCTCGGTGAAGGGGCTGCCGTTCTGATTCTCGAAACGCGGGAGCACGCGGAGGCCCGAGGCGCAACGATCTACGCCGAAATCGCGGGCGGGTCGGTGTCGTCCGACGCCCACCACATCACCGCCCCCGACCCCGACGGAATCGGCGCTGCTCGTGCCGTTCTCGACGCGCTGACGGACGCGGGACTGACGCCGGCGGATGTGAACTACATCAACGCGCACGCTACCTCGACCCCCGTCGGAGACATCGCCGAGTACACCGCCCTCCACCGAGTTTTCGGTGAGCGGATTAAGGAAATTCCGGTCTCGGCGACGAAATCGTCTACCGGCCACCTGCTCGGGGGAACGGGAGCGCTCGAAGCGATGTTCACCGTGCTGTCGGCACGGGACAAAATCGCTGCACCCACAATTAACCTCGACAATCAAGACGAAGCGATTCCGCTCGACGTCGTGGTGACTCCACGTCCGCTCCCCGACCCGGTGATCGCCATCAGCAACTCGTTTGGCTTCGGCGGGCACAACGCCGTCATCGTCGTCAAGTCGGTCTAATTCACCGAGGTTCGCTGCCGTATTGGTGTGACCAGGTTGGCCGCCGTCTGTCGGTAGGGCTCCAGTTCGTCATCCCACGCGCACCCCAACGCTCGAGCGAGTTCGAGTTCTAGCTCTGCGGAATCGCCCTGCGCTAACTCAATCGCGTATCGAACCCGGTCCTCCCCGACCATCGAGTTTCCGGCGGCGTCGGTTAGCGTGTAAAAGACTCCCAGTGCGGGAGTGTGAGCGTACCGAACCCCATCCCGATCGTTGCTCGTCGATTCCCACACTTCGAAACGGGTTTGTTCCCACCCCCGAAGCGCCGAGGTGCACCTCGCCG
>JAULYU010000132.1:0-2992 GCA_032117735.1 Microbacteriaceae bacterium | reverse complement strand
GACCCTCAAAGAGGGCGCAGACGCCGTCGGAAACCGCACCCGCGTCAAGGTGGTCAAGAACAAGATGGCGCCGCCGTTCAAGCAGGCGGAATTCGACATCCTGTTCGGAACGGGCATCTCGCGCGAGGGCAGCCTGCTCGACTTCGGTGTCGAGCACAACATTGTGCGCAAGTCGGGCGCCTGGTACACCTATGAAGGCGACCAGCTCGGACAGGGCAAGGAAAACTCGCGCAAGTTCCTTCTCGCTCACCCCGAGATGGCGAACGAGATCGAGACGCGCATCCTGACCGCGCTCGGCATCGGTGACGCTGTCGAAGAGGTCGCGGCGACCGGAACCGACGGAGCACCCGTCGACATCTCGACCAAGGCCGCACTCCGCAAGGCCGACACCGACGGTGTCGACGCCGCACTCGCCGCTCTGGCGCCGGACACCGAGTAACACGTGACGGACATCGATCGTCCCGAGGGGCGCCTGGCTACCGTCACGGCGTTCCCCGGGACGTTCGACCCGACGGACACCGAGACCGACGACAACCCGGAATCGGCGGGGGAACTCGCGAAGCGGGCGGAAAACATCGCGATGTATGCGCTTACGCGGCGCGCGGTCTCCATCCGCGAGATGGAAAAGCTTCTGAAATCGCGGGACCTGCCCGACGACGTCGTGGCGACGGAAGTCGCTCGGCTCGAAGGGGTCGGATTGCTCGACGATTACGCGCTCGCGACCGACCTCGCGGAACGGTTCCAGCGTCGCAAGGGACTCGGCGCCTCGGCCGTCAAACAGGAACTCGGAAAGCGCTTGTTGTCCCCGGCGTCGATTGACCTCGCTGTCGCGGAACTGCCGGGCGACCAGCTCGAACTCGCGACCGACGAAGCGCGCAAACGGCTCAGCCGGCTGAAGGGCCTCGACAAGGAAACGCTCAACCGTCGCCTCTACGCCTACCTGCAGCGACGGGGTTTTCGTGGCGCGGAAATCTCGAACGCGATCAAGGCAGCGCTGGCGGAATCGACCGACAACGTCGCCCGCGTGACCTTTCGGTGACACTTCGCCGATAAGCGCGGTAAAATCGAGCGTTATGAGCACAACGCTGGCGTCACCCCGCACCTATGAGGTGCGCACGATGGGGTGCCAGATGAACGTGCACGATTCCGAGCGCCTGTCCGGCTCGCTCGAAGCCGCCGGTTACATCCCCGCTCTCGCCGGTTCCGAGGCTGATGTCGTCGTCCTCAACACCTGTGCGGTCCGCGAAAACGCGGGAAACAAGCTCTACGGAACCCTCGGTCACCTCGCGTCCATCAAGCGCGAACACGAGGGCATGCAGATCGCGGTCGGCGGGTGTCTCGCCCAGAAAGACAAGCACGACATCGTGAAGAAAGCGCCGTGGGTCGACGTCGTGTTCGGCACGCACAACATGGGGTCGCTGCCGACTCTGCTCGAACGCGCGCGCCACAACGACGAAGCCCAGATCGAAATCCTCGAATCCCTCGACGTGTTCCCGTCGACGCTTCCCACCAAACGCGAATCGACGTATTCCGGCTGGGTCTCGATTTCGGTCGGCTGCAACAACACCTGCACGTTCTGCATCGTCCCGAGTCTGCGCGGCAAGGAAATGGACCGTCGCCCCGGTGACGTCCTCAGCGAAGTCCAGGCCCTCGTCGACGACGGTGTGACCGAGGTCACCTTCCTCGGACAAAACGTCAACACGTACGGAGTCGAATTCGGCGACAAGCTCGCGTTCGGCAAACTCCTTCGCGCCGCCGGCGAAATCGAAGGCCTCGAACGCATTCGTTTCACGAGCCCGCACCCCGCCGCCTTCACCGACGACGTCATCGACGCGATGGCCGAGACCCCCGCGGTCATGCCCAGCCTTCACATGCCGCTGCAGTCCGGCTCGGACGCCGTGCTCAAGGCGATGCGCCGCTCGTATCGGTCAGAGAAGTTCCTCGGAATCCTCGACCGGGTTCGCGCCAAGATTCCCCACGCGGCCATCACAACGGACATCATCGTCGGATTCCCCGGCGAGACCGAAGAGGACTTCCACGAGACCCTTCGAGTCGTGCGGCTGGCCCGATTCAGCGCGGCCTTCACATTCCAGTATTCGATTCGCCCTGGAACCCCAGCGGCGGACATGCCCAACCAGATCCCTAAAGCCGTCGTCCAAGACCGCTACGAACGACTCGTCGCTCTGCAGAACCAGATCGCCCTCGAGGAAAACGAGGCACAGATCGGCAAGGACGTCAACGTGCTCGTGGCTGCGGGGGAGGGTCGTAAAGACGCCTCCTCGCTACGCATGACCGGCCGCACCGAAGACTTCCGCCTGGCACATTTCGACGTGCCGGCTGGTTCGGACGTTCCTCGTCCCGGCGATGTCGTCACCGTGACCGTCACTGCCGCCGCGCCGTATCACCTGCTTGCTGACTCGGTCGATGGGTCGCCGCTGCGAATTCGCCGCACCCGCTCGGGCGACGCCTGGGATCGAGCGGAAGCCGAGTCCTGTGCGGTGGGCGACGAGCCCGCATCGGGCAACGTCTCCCTTGGGCTCCCCGCGATTCGCGCTTCTCTTTTGGGCTAGCCGTGATCCTCGCCATCGTCGGCGCAACGGGCACCGGCAAGTCCGACCTCGCACTCGACGTCGCCGAGGTGCTCATCGCTCGTGGCCAACCCGCGGAAATCGTGAACGCCGATGCCTCGCAGTTGTATCGGGGGATGGACATCGGTACGGCCAAAGTCCCCGTTGTCGAGCGACGTGGAATCCCACACCACCTGTTCGACGTGCTTGAGGTGACGGCGGAAGCCTCGGTCGCCCAGTACCAAATCGATGCGCGCGCCGCGATCGACGACATCGAATCCCGCGGAGCCGTCCCTATCCTCGTCGGCGGGTCCGGGCTGTACGTGTGGTCGGTGTTGTATGACTTCGAGTTTCCCGGCACCGACCCCGATATTCGGGCGCGACTGGAACAGCGTCTCGCCACCGAGGGCAACCACGTGCTCGCG
>JAULYU010000131.1:0-2479 GCA_032117735.1 Microbacteriaceae bacterium | reverse complement strand
GGCCTTGGCAATCTGCCACGACGCGACTGTGCTCGTTGCGGGATAAATCGGAATCGGCGTCTTCGCCCACAGTTCCGCCACCTCGTCCGACACGGTGTCGTCCTCGTCGAACAATTCGTAATCGGGGTGCGCCAACTGGCGCTGGCCGCGGAACTCGCCCACCTTTCCCGCAAAGATTCCGCGCGCGCCCGTGCGCAACGTGTTCGCCCGCCACGCCTGGTTGAAAAACGTCAGCGACAGCGTTCCGGTCCCGTCCGTGATCACGACTTCGAGCAGTGAACCCTTCCGACCGTTCAACGGACGATTGTTCACCCGAACGACCTCGGCGACGATCGTCACCGCTTCGCCCAGCGGGAGAGAATCCAGTGCGGTGAGCTCGCCGCGCTCGGCGTATCGCCTCGGGAAATGGCCCAGCAATCCGCCGACCGTGTCGAACCCGAACGACTTTGCCATCGCCTTCGCCGTGCGGTCACCGATGACCCGCGCGAGCGGGGTGTCGAGGAACGCGGTGGTGTTGGTCACGGTTTTACGCTACCCCCGCCCGGGCGTCCCGTCCGTGATTGCGCCGCCAGTCGCTAGCCTTGAGCCGTGACTCGAATAATCTCTGGCGCAGCGGGTGGTCGCACGCTCACGGTTCCCGCAACCGGCACGAGGCCCACTGCCGATCGCGTACGCGAAGCCGTGTTCTCGCGTTTCGATGCCCTCACCACGGTGGCCTGGAGCCGCTTCCTTGACCTGTACGCGGGGTGCGGAGCCGTCGGGCTCGAGGCGGCGTCCCGCGGTGCGGTGAGCGTCGACCTCGTCGACAATTCCGAGAAAGCCGTTCGCGTCATGTCGAAAAACACGGCGCTCGTGTCTCCCGCGGTGCCCGCGTGCGGGATTAGCGTGCATCGATCGAGCGCCGCTGGGTACGTCGGAGCGAGCGCGAGCACCTGGGACCTCGCGTTTATCGACCCACCCTACGATTTGGCGAACGACGCCGTGGTCGCAGTTCTCGTGTTGTTGCTCCCTCGGTTATCGGCAGATGCCGTCGTTGCGGTCGAACGAGCCAAACGAGACCCGGAACCCGTTTGGCCGGAGGGCTACGACGTCCTCGCGCCGAAAGATTACGGGGAGACCCGCGTTTATTGGTTGGTTGCACCGGGCGAAGGCGTGGCCGAGTAGTCCGCGAGCGGATCCCAACCGCCGCGGCCCTCGAACAACACCCCGTCGACCATGACTCCTGCGCCCGGTGCGACGCGACCGATCACGCGGAACTCGGGCGGAATGGTCGCATTGACCGGGAAACACGCCAGCATCGCGTGGTCTTCTCCGCCGGTCAAGGCGTCGATGTCCCCCACCGCAGCCAAATCGAAATCGAGCGCGACCCCACTCGCCGTTGCGATCCGACGGGCGTCCAACACCAAACCGTCGCTGATGTCGAGCATCGCCGTCGCCCCGGCGAGCGCCGCCGAACGCCCCGCCGCGATGGGCGGTTCGGGCCGCAGTTGTGCGGCGACCTCGGTCGGGTGCGACGCCCACGCCTCGGCCACCGCAACCGGGTCCACCGTGCCGTCAGGGTCGACCGCGCGATCGAACAAAATGTCCAGCCCGCGCTTGGCATCACCCAGGGAACCCGCAACCGCGACACGGTTCCCGATGGCCGCGCCGGAACGCGTGACGGGCTCAGTTCCGTCAAATTCGCCGAGGGCCGTCACCGCGAGCATCACAACGGGCGCGGTGGACAGGTCGCCCCCGACCACCCCGCAGCCGGGTGCAAGGGCATTCGCGGCATCGTGAAAGCCGCGAGCAATGTCTTCGAGGAATGCGACGGTCGTCGACGGCGGAGCGGCGAGCCCGACCACGAGCGACGTCGGCGTTGCCCCCATCGCCGCAATGTCCGCGAGGTTCGTGGCGCACGCTTTCCACCCGATGTCATACCCGGTAGACAGCCCTATCCGAAAGTCGGGCCCCTCGATCATGAGGTCGGTCGTGACGGGGACGCGACCGTCCGGCACAGTGACGATGGCACAGTCATCACCCGGCCCGAGCAGAGTTCGGTGCGACGCGGGCAGTAGCGGGAAGATGCGGGCAAGGGTTGCCCCTTCGCCGATGTCCCCGATTGTCTCATCCGCTTGGTTCACGGTTCAACGGTAGCCTGAAACGGATGCGCCTACGACTTCTCCTCCCCAGCCTCGCCCTCGTCGGCGCGCTCTCGGGTTGCGCCACCGCGGTGGTTTTGCAACCCGCGGAACTCGCCAACGATCCCGCCTGTGCCGAGGTGATGGTTCGCCTTCCCGATGTCGTCGCGGGCGAGACTCGTCGATCCACCAACGCCCAATCCACCGCTGCCTGGGGCAACCCCGCGGCCGTGATTCTGCGATGCGGGCTGCCCGACCCGGGACCATCCGCACTCCCCTGTTTCACCGTCGACACCATCGATTGGCTTCGAGACGACTCGGGCGACCCCTCGTTTCGGTTCCGTGCCTACGGGCGCGCT
>JAULYU010000130.1:0-2212 GCA_032117735.1 Microbacteriaceae bacterium | reverse complement strand
ATCGTGTAGCCCTCGCGCTGGTACTCGATGAGCGGATCGCGCTGGGCCATGGCCCGCAGCCCGATACCGTCCTTCAGGTAGTCCATCTCGTAGAGGTGGTCGCGCCAACGGCGGTCAACGACCGACAGCACCACTCGTCGTTCGAGTTCGCGAATCGCGCTCTCGCCCAGTGACCCCTCGCGGATCCCGTACTGAACCATCGCGTCGGAAATCAGTTCGCGCGTCACATCCGCCGCGACGATTTTCGGGCCGTATTCCGCGAGCACCTCGTGAATCGAAATCGTGACGGGGAAGATCTGGCGCATCTCGACCCACAACTGTTCGAGGTCCCACTCATCCGCACTTCGGGCGCTCCCCGTGTTTTGGTTGACGGCTTCGGTGATCGACCGCTCGATGAACGACGTGACTTTGTCCTTGATCGACCCGCCCTCCAGAATCTGGCGCCGGTCACCGTAGATTGCTTCACGCTGGCGATTGAGAACGTCGTCGTATTTGAGCACGTTCTTTCGAATTTCCGCGTTGCGGGCCTCCACCTGAGACTGTGCGGACTGAATCGCGCGTGACACGAGCTTCGATTCGATCGCCATGTCGTCGTCACCCGCCCGCTTCATGATCGTCGCGGCGGCCCCCGAGTTGAACAGGCGCATCAAATCGTCTTCGAGCGACAAATAGAAACGGCTTTCGCCGGGGTCGCCCTGGCGGCCGGACCGACCGCGCAACTGGTTGTCGATGCGTCGCGATTCGTGGCGCTCTGTCCCGAGAACGTACAGCCCTCCCGCGGCGACCACCTTCTCGGCTTCCACTGCAACCTGGGCTTTGACGGCCGTGAAAACCTCGTCCCAGCGTGCCTCGAACTCCTCGGGATTGTCGTTGGGGTTAAGCCCCGACTGGTGAAGTTTCGTCACTGCGATAAATTCGGCGTTTCCGCCGAGCATGATGTCCGTTCCGCGACCCGCCATGTTGGTCGCGACCGTCACCGCACCCAACCGCCCTGCTTCGGCCACGATGGCCGCTTCTCGCGCGTGGTTTTTGGCGTTGAGAACTTCGTGCTTGATCCCCCGCTTGGCGAGGAGCTTCGACAACATCTCGCTCTTTTCCACCGACACCGTTCCGACGAGGACGGGTTGCCCTTTCTCGTGGCGGACCGCGATGTCTTCGACCACCTGGCGGTACTTCGCGGTTTCCGAGGCGTAAATCAAGTCCGACTGGTCGAGCCGAATCATCGGTTGGTTGGTGGGGATCGGAACAACTCCGAGTTTGTAGGTCGAACCAAACTCCGCCGCTTCCGTCTCGGCGGTACCCGTCATGCCCGACAACTTCTCGTACAAACGGAAATAGTTCTGCAGGGTCACCGTCGCGAGAGTCTGGTTTTCCGCTTTCACCTCGACGCCCTCTTTGGCCTCGATCGCCTGGTGGATTCCCTCGTTGTAGCGGCGTCCCGACAGGATTCGCCCGGTGTGCTCGTCCACGATCGACACCTCGCCGTTCATCACCACGTAGTCCTTGTCGCGGCGGAACAGTTCTTTGGCCTTAATGGAGTTGTTGAGGAACGAAATCAGCGGAGTGTTCGCCGATTCATAGAGGTTGTCAATTCCGAGATGGTCTTCCACCTTGGTGATACCGGATTCGAGCACCCCGATGGTTCGCTTTTTCTCGTCGAATTCGTAGTCGACATCGCGAACGAGCTTTTCCGCAATCTTGGCAAACTCGCCAAACCACCGATTGGCTTCGTCCGACGCGGGGCCGGAAATAATCAGGGGCGTACGCGCCTCGTCAATCAGGATGGAGTCGACCTCGTCCACGATGGCAAAGAAGTGGCCGCGCTGGACCATATCGGGCTGTTGCCACGCCATGTTGTCCCGCAGGTAGTCGAACCCGAACTCGTTGTTCGTGCCATAGGTGATGTCGGCGTTGTATTGCTGTCGACGGACTTCGGGCGACTGATTCGAGATGATGCATCCGACCGTCATGCCCAGCGTTCGGAAAATGCGACCCATCAATTCGGACTGGT
The DNA here is from genome assembly GCA_032117735.1 of Microbacteriaceae bacterium. Taxonomy (GTDB): domain Bacteria; phylum Actinomycetota; class Actinomycetes; order Actinomycetales; family Microbacteriaceae; genus MWH-TA3. The sequence continues at coordinate 201 of JAULYU010000130.1, read as the reverse complement.
AAGACGCCAGGTAGTCGTTGGTGGTGATGATGTGAACACCCCGCGATGGGATCGCGTTGAGATAGCCGGCGAGAGTCGCAACGAGCGTCTTGCCCTCACCCGTCTTCATTTCCGCAATGTTCCCCAGGTGGAGTGCCGCGCCGCCCATTATTTGAACGTCATAGTGGCGGAAACCCAAAGTCCGCTTGGATGCTTCACGGA
>JAULYU010000129.1:0-1514 GCA_032117735.1 Microbacteriaceae bacterium | reverse complement strand
GGAACGAAGGACCCCGTGGCTCGACATGAAAGGCCGAGATGTAGTCGAGAGCCTGGCCCTCGGCTGTGAATGACTGGCTGACAACCGACTCGTAATGCGCGGCAATTGGGCGCACGCCATCAGGGAGGTCCAGCGGGTTCGGGATCATGGAATCGGGTCCTTTATCGACACCACCGTATAACGTCGGGCTAGGGATTTCTTCTAACCCCCCGGGGCGGTTAGGTCGAAAATCCCATATACATTTCTTCGACTCCGCAGTTTTTCGAATAGTCGCCTAGTCTGGTCCCATGGTTGCAACAATTTGGTTCATCGCCGGGGCGGTGTTGCTGCTCGTCGAATTTTGGACCGCGAATTTGCTGTTTGCGTCGCTGGGCATCGCAGCCCTTGTTGCCGCGGGAGTTGGTTTTTTCGTCCAGGATTGGGTGTGGACGTCTGTCGCGTTCGCGGTTGCCGGGTTGTTGACGTTGGTTATCCTCCGGCCACTCGGCCTGCGTGCAATGCACCGACCGGAACGCTCGACCGCGACCAATGTGGATGCTCTCATCGGCGCAACGGCTCGTGCAATCGAGAAAATCGGTCCCGATTTCGGGCGGATCAAACTGCGTGGCGAGGAATGGTCGGCACGAACCGAGACTGGAACAATTAAGGCGGACGACATGGTCACGGTGACGAAAATAGACGGGGCGACCGCTCACGTCATTCGAAAGGAAACTGTCTGATGAACGAATTATCCGGAATGATTCAATTTTCCCTCGCGGTGGGCATCGGACTTGCGGCCATTGTCATCATCGTGCGCAGTTTCCGCATCGTTCCCCAAGCGACCGCATCCATCGTGGAGCGCCTTGGTCGTTACCACCGAACCCTCCAACCAGGGCTGAACTTCATCGTCCCGTTCATTGATCGCGTTTTCGTCGGTGTCGATATGCGTGAGCGCGTAGTGTCGTTTCCACCCCAACCCGTCATCACCCAGGACAACCTCGTTGTCTCGATTGACACCGTGGTGTTTTTCCAGGTGACCGAGCCCAAGAGCGCAACCTACGAAATTCAAGACTTTGTTCGAGGAATCGAACAATTGACTGTCACGACACTGCGAAACCTCGTCGGCGGGCTCGACCTTGAACAGGCCCTCACCAGCCGCGATTCCATCAACGCACAGTTGCGCGGCGTTCTCGATGAGGCCACCGGAAAATGGGGTGTGAGAGTCAACCGAGTTGAGCTCAAGGCCATTGATCCGCCTCCCAGTGTGCAGGAGTCGATGGAAAAGCAGATGCGGGCTGAGCGCGAAAAGCGCGCCGCGATCTTGACGGCAGAGGGCGAGAAACAGAGCCAAATCCTCACCGCCGAGGGTGCGCGACAAGCAGAGATTCTGAAAGCCGAGGGGGACGCGAAAGCAGCGGTCCTTCGCGCCAACGGAGAAGCCGAGGCAGTGGGCACCATCTTTGGCGCGGTTCACGCGGGGAAAATCGACTCCGACATCCTGGCGTACCTCTACATGCAACAGCTTCCGCAAATTG
>JAULYU010000128.1:0-4282 GCA_032117735.1 Microbacteriaceae bacterium | reverse complement strand
CCCAGTTCCGCGACGAATCGTCGGGCGGCGCGCATCGGACCCACCGTGTGGGAACTAGACGGGCCAACGCCGACGGTAAACAGGTCGATTGCGGTCAGGTTGCTCACAATCTCAACCTACCTTCCGTTCACGAAAAGGCGCCTGTGAGCCGACGAATCGGCCCACAGGCGCCCCGTGTCTTACTTGTGTTCGCCGTGAACCGCGTAGCGCTCTTCAGGCGAGAGCACGAGGTTGTGACGTCCCCACATCGCGAATCCGAGCAGCATGACTGCGTAGACCGCGATGATGGCGAGGATTGCCGGCTGGAAGGCCGGGTTCAACAGGAACCCGACGAATGCCACCGCCGCGATGAGTCCCGCGACGACGGCACCGGGTACGCCCCAGGGGGACACGTACGGACGGCTGAGGTCGGGGAACTTGTTGCGCAGGATGACGAACGACACCATTTGCATGATGTAGGCCAACATGGCCCCCCACACGGCGATGTTCAGGATGATCGCTCCGGCGACGCTACTGACCGATCCCGACGTGTCGGTTGCGGTGAGGTAGTCGAGAAGGATCAGTGCCGCGAACCCGATTCCACCACCCGCGATGAGGGCGAGGTACGGGGTCTTGTTCTTGCCGGTGACCGAGAGGGCCTTGGGGTAGTACCCCGCGCGCGACAGCGAGTACATGTTGCGACCGTAGGCGAACATGATTCCCTGCAGAGACGCGAGCAGACCGATCAGCGCGAAGATTCCCAGAACAGCAGCCCAACCGTCACCAACCATGGCGCGGAAGCCGTCGAGGAGGGGCTCAAGCGAGGCTCCGGTCGCCTCAGCACCGATGACACCGGTGTTGAGGAACATGACGAGAAGACCGGTGATGATGAGGGTCGTACGCGCCCAGAATCCCGCACGCGGGATGTCCTTGGTCGGCTCGTTTGCTTCTTCCGCCGCGAGGGGGAGTTCTTCGATTCCGAGGAACAACCAGACTCCGAACGGAATCGCGAACAGGATTCCGATGAAGCCGTTGGGCAGGAACCAGCTCGAACCGGCAGCAGTCGGGTCAGCGGGGATGTTCCAGAGCGAGTCCCAACTGAACAGGCCCGACGTGAGGACCATGACCGAGAAGATGGCGATGACACCGATGGCGATGATCGCCACGATGATTGCGAAACGGAACGAGATTGCCGAACCGAGCGAGTTGAGTCCGATGAAGAGAAGGTACAGAACGACGTACCAGGCCCACATCATGTTCATTCCGCTGGCCGACAGGTCGAGTCCGAGCAGTTCCGCGGTGATGCCGTTGGCGTACGACGCGGAGAAGAACACGATGACCGCGGTGGTCGCTACGTAACAGATCGTTTCGGCGAGACCCGTGATGTAACCACCCCAGGGCCCCAGCGCCTTTCGGCCGAAGGAGTACGCGCCACCCGTGTGCGGCATGGCGGCAGACATTTCTCCGATGCCGAACATGAGTCCGTAGTACATAATGACGAGAATTCCGAAGGCGATGAGTAGCCCACCGAATCCTCCCTCGGCGACCCCGAAGTTCCATCCGGAGAAGTCACCCGAGATGACCGCGGCGACGGCGAGACCCCAGAGGCCCCACACACCGGCGGATCGAGTTAACTGCCGTTTCTCGAAATAGTCCTTGCTTTGCTCGGTGTACGAAACACCCGAGACTTTTAATTTGTCAGACATACGACGTTGTAGTCCTTTCCCGTCGGGGAACTTCCGCACCCACGACATTGTGTTGGCTAGGTATCTGTGAGCATAGACCCGATAGCGTTTGAAAATCCAACCATTAGGGAAAATTTTTAGGAAACTTTTCCGCGAGCGCGTTCTCGCCCGTTCGATTTTTTGTGGGTAGGCGTGGCACTATGGTGACAGAGAACATTAGAGTGGTGTTTTCTAAAGGTTACAAATCCAACCTCAACGAAGAGGAATCAGAACCATGGCACAACGCACCGGCATGCTCACCGTCCCCGAACTGCAGAAGTTGGTTGACTCGGGTGAAATCGACACGGTCATCATCTCGTTCACGGACATGCAGGGCCGACTCGTCGGAAAGCGGATGTCCGCTCGGTTGTTCGTCGAAGACACCATCTCGCACGGTGCCGAGTGTTGCAATTATTTGCTCGCCGTGGATGTCGAAAACAACACCGTCCCGGGCTACGAGTTTTCGTCCTGGGAAAAGGGATACAACGACATGGCGATGATTCCCGTCATGTCGACCCTGCGACTCGTCCCGTGGATTCCCCACACCGCGATGGTCATGGCGGACCTGCAGACAACCGACCACGAGCCCGTCGCCATCGCGCCGCGCTCGGTGCTCCAGGCACAGATCGATCGCCTCGCGAAAATGGACCTCGTTCCCTACGTCGGCACCGAACTCGAATTCATCGTGTTTGACGATTCCTTTCGCGACGCGTGGGCGAAAGGGTACGACAACCTGCGCCCGTCGACCGACTACAACGTCGACTACGACCTTCTCGCGAGCAACCGAGTCGAGCCTCTCTTGCACGACATTCGCGTGAGCATGGACAAAGCGGGGATGTACTGCGAAGGTGTCAAGGGCGAGTGCAACCTGGGGCAACAGGAAATTGCGTTCCGCTACGACACCGCGATGGTCACCTGCGACAACCATTCGGTTTACAAGAGCGGCGCCAAGATGATCGCCGACAACCACGGCAAGTCACTGACCTTCATGGCCAAGTTCAACGAGCGCGAGGGCAACTCGTGCCACATTCACATCTCGTTTCGCGATTCGAAAGGCAACCCGGTCTTCGCCGACAAGGGCGCCGAGAACGGAATGTCGGATATGTTCCGCCACTTCCTCGCCGGACAGATTGCGCTCATGCGCGAATTCACGCTGCTGTACGCGCCCAACATCAATTCGTACAAGCGGTTCGCGGAAGGCTCGTTTGCGCCGACGGCGATCGCGTGGGGCCACGACAACCGCACCCTCGCGCTCCGCGTCGTCGGGCACGGTCTGGGCATGCGCGTCGAACACCGCGTCCCGGGCGGTGACGTCAATCAGTACCTCGCGGTCGCCGGTTTGATCGCGGCGGGAATTCACGGAATCGAGAACAAGCTCGAACTCGAGGACATGACTCGGGGTAACGGGTACGAAGCGGACAAGCCGCACGTTCCCACGACTCTCCGCGAAGCGGCCGACCTGTTCGAAAGCAGCGCCGCGGCGCGATCAATCTTTGGTGAGGAGATGGTCAAGCACCTCGTCAACGCCGCCCGCATCGAAATCCGGGCCTTCGACAGCGCCATCACGGACTGGGAGCGTGTACGCGGTTTTGAGCGCCTCTAAAATCCCGGTCATCGGCATCACCACCTACCGTCAGCAAGCGAAGACGGGCGTGTGGGATGTCGACGCGGCGTTCCTGCACTCGGGATATATCGAAAGTGTTTCGCGCGCCGGGGGAGTCGCGGTCCTCTTGCCACCCCAACCCGCCTCGACAGAAATCGCAGACCGAGTTCTCGACGGTGTCGACGGGCTGGTGTTCGCCGGTGGGCGTGATGTCAATCCGGAACGCTACGACCAGGAGTCGGGCGAACACACGGACCAGCCCGATCTTCGCCGTGACGACTGGGAGTTCACGCTGGTGGATGCGGCCCTTCGCCGTGGACTGCCGGTGCTGTTCATTTGCCGGGGTGCTCAGGTTCTTAACGTCTTTCGCGGGGGCACGCTGTTTCAGCACCTTCCCGATGTCATTGGAAAAAACGACTACCAGCGTGGTGAGGCTCTCTTGACCGAGATGGAGATGACGGTGTCACCGGGCTCGACGCTTGAGTCCATCGTCGGAGCCACGGTCACCGGGATGGTTTATCACCACCAGGCAATCGATGCGGTCGGTACCGGTCTGACGGTCACCGCCCGCAGTAAAGACGACGTCATCGAAGCGATCGAAATCGACGATTACCCGTTCGGTGTCGCGGTCCAATGGCACCCCGAAGTCACATCGGAGAAAGACGGACGATTGTTTGCCGCACTCATCTCCGCCGCGCTGACCCCAAGGAGCAACTCGTGAGTTACACCATCATTAACCCCGCGACCGGTGAGTCCATGGAAACGGTCGAACACCTGTCGGCCGAAGAGACCGATGACGCGATCGAACGCGCGCGAGTCGCGCAGAAATCGTGGGCCGCTCTCGCTCCGTCCGAACGCGCCGAGGCACTTCGAGCATTCGCTCGCGCGGTCGAGGGTGACATCGAGCACCTCGCCCAACTGGAAGTGCGAAACTCGGGTCACCCCGTCGGTCAGGCGCGCTGGGAAGCCACGCACG
>JAULYU010000127.1:0-2231 GCA_032117735.1 Microbacteriaceae bacterium | reverse complement strand
CAAAGAATCGTCCATACGTGATGAGGTTCTCTCGAACTCGGAGTTCTTGATCGAGGTTGTCTTCCTGCGGGACCACGCCGAGCTGCGACCGAATAGCGGGCCCGTCGGTGTTCGGGTCGAGACCGAGCACGGTGAGGTCGCCGGAGGTCCGAGTCGACACCGCCGCGATCATCTTCATGGTCGTCGACTTGCCCGCGCCGTTCGGTCCCAGCAGTCCGAATGATTCGCCGCGCGCGACCTCGAACGAGATACCGTTGACCGCAACAAAATCGTCGTATTTTTTGACGATATTGACGGCACGAATTACGGGTTCAGACACAAAGACATAGTCTAGTCAGTAGAGGCGACGTCAACCTGATGCACCTCACCGCGCGACCGTTATCGGTGTTCGACTGCAAAGGATTCTCATGTCATCTCCTCGTTTTGGTGGATTTCGCCGTGGCGACGGACCCGCCGAAACAGGCGGCCCCAAGGCAACGTTCTCGCAACTGGTCCCCTACCTGCTCGAACACAAAAAAATCCTCGGGTTCGTCGTCGTCCTCAGCCTCCTCGGAGCGGCCGCGTCACTCGCCCAGCCGCTTCTCGTAGCGCAGGTTATTTCGACTGTCCAATCGGGTGCGGAACTCGGGTGGCTCGTCCCCGCGCTCATCGCCCTCGTCATCGGTGGCGCACTTCTCTCGAGCGTCCGGCACTACCTCTTGCAACGAACCGGCGAGAGCGTCGTCCTGTCGTCGAGGCGACACCTCGTCGCCCGCCTGCTTAACCTTCCGATCAGCCAGTTTGATGCGCGCCGGACGGGCGACCTGGTTTCCCGCGTCGGCGCCGACTCGACCATGTTGCGCGCGGTGCTCACCCAGGGCCTCGTCGAGGCAATCGGCGGTTCAGTGACGTTTGTCGGAGCCATCATCGCGATGCTCATCATCGACAGCGTGTTGTTCGGGCTCACCTTCACGGTCGTGGTCTCGTCCATCATCATCGTCATCGCGCTGTCGCGCCGGATCCGCGTCTATTCGCGCATCGCCCAGGACCGCGTCGGTGACTTGACCGCCTCCGTCGAGCGCGCCATCTCGGCGGTTCGCACTGTCCGTGCGGCCAACGCGGTCCAGCGCGAAATCGATTCGGTCGACGGCGACGCGCGCGGGGCGTGGCGAGCCGGCTTGGACGTCGCCCGCATCTCCGCCTTCGTCGTTCCCATCTCGAGCATCGCTATGCAGGTGTCATTTCTCGTGGTCCTCGGTGTCGGCGGATTCCGCGTCGCGACCGGCACCATCGACGTCGCCCAACTCGTGTCGTTCATCTTGTTCCTGTTTATCATGATCATGCCGCTCGGCCAGGCCATCGGTGCCTTCACCTCGGTGATGCAGGCTCTCGGTGCTCTCGGGAGAATTCAGGAAATCATCGAATTACCGGGCGAAACGGCGAATGACGTCGTCACCGAAAAACTGGACGGCGAACTCGGCCCCGTCGCGATCGAATTCGACAACGTCTCGTTTGCGTACGACCCGGAAACTCCAATTCTCGACTCCGTGTCGTTCGCCGTGAAGACCGGGACGCGCATCGCTCTGGTCGGCCCGAGCGGCTCGGGAAAGTCCACCGTTTTGTCCCTCATCGAGCGGTTCTACGACCCGCAATCGGGTTCCATCCGACTGGGCGGGCACGACGTGCGGTCGTTGGATCGCGCCGAACTTCGAGCCGCCATCGGCTACGTCGAACAGGACGCACCGGTGCTCGCGGGCTCGATTCGGGACAATTTGATTCTCGGTGCTCCCGACGCGACCGACGAGGAGTGCATCGCGGTTCTCGCCGAGGTCAACCTGTCCAACATCGTCGACCGTGACGAACGAGGGATTCACTCGCCTGTCGGAGAAGGCGGCGTCCTGCTGTCCGGCGGCGAACGTCAGCGTCTCGCTATCGCCCGAGCACTCCTCGCGGCAGCACCCATCCTGCTGCTGGACGAATCCACGTCGAGCCTCGACGGACTCAACGAACAACTCATGAAGGACGCGATTGACCGCGTGTCCGCTCAGCGCACGCTCATCGTCATCGCTCACCGACTGTCGACCGTGATCGACAGCGACCAGATCGTCGTCCTCCGCAAGGGCGTCGTGCTCGGAGTCGGAACGCACAAGCAACTGCTCAAGACCGTCCCGCTGTATCGGGAACTGGCCGAAACGCAGTTGCTGACGCCCGTCGACGCCTAAGAAAAGTCGGCGTCGGGGGCGAGCGTCGGG
>JAULYU010000126.1:0-6108 GCA_032117735.1 Microbacteriaceae bacterium | reverse complement strand
CTCGTAGCAGGCATCGCCTACGTCGCCTGGCAGGTGTTGCGAACCGACGATCAGGCGTGGGTTGACGACGACTTCGACGTCGACTAGGCGTCGACGGTTATTTCACTTCCCACAACCCTCGATACGCACGGGTAGAAGACTCCGAGTGTGTCTTTGTCTGAATCAGGCATAACGCTGTCCAGGTGAGCTGGCGTTCCCTCAACCACCCGTAGTTCGCACGTTCCGCACACACCCTTGCCACACGACGTCTGTATCGGCACACCTGCCGCGTTGAGTGCCGAGGCAATGGAGACGTCGGCAGCGACCGCCACATTCTTGCCCGTGGACACCAGTCGGACAACGAGTGGCTTTGCCCCGCCGTCGAGTTCACGCACAACGGGGTTGAAGCGTTCGAGATGGGCGCGAGAACGTTCGATCCGCCGTTCGACCTCGGCCATCAGTGATTCCGGACCACAGCAGTAGACGTCGGCATTCGTGGATTCGAGTAGTGGGGAAAGATCAAATCGGCCCGAGACGTCGGATTCGTGAATCGTGACACGCTTTCCGTACGCCGTGACAACTTCGTCGGCGAACGCCATCCCCGCACGGTTTTTGCCCAAATACAGCAGGTGCCAATCGCGTTTCGCGGGTAGGGATTCAATCATCGCGCGAATCGGCGTGATCCCGATTCCCCCCGCGATGAACAGATAGGTCCGTGCGGGAACCAGGGGAAAGTGATTTCGTGGACCGCTCACCGGGAGCGCGGTCCCCGCTGTGAGATTCTGATGAATCCAGGTTGAGCCCCCCTCGGGGCCGTGGGTGTCCAGCACAGCGATTTCGTAACCCGTTCGATCCGTGCTGTCGCCACACAGCGAATACTGGCGTTCCATTCCGTTGGCGAGATGAAGCGTCAGGTGAGAACCCGCGTCCCACCAGGCGACCTTTCCACCACCAACGGGAATGAGGCGAATCCCGATGATGTCGTCGGCACGTCGTGTCACTGTCTGAACCACCATCGTTCGTTTCTCACGACTATCCTCATCGGGGTCCTCTAACACCCTGGCGGCACGCTCAGCCTGGGCTGCTGTGCGGAACGCGGCCATTTTCGCGTCGGCTACCGCCCGGCGTTCCCGAAGGAAAATCACAGCAAAGCGGATGATGAGAGCAATCATGGTCATCGAAATAACGAAAATGGACACCGCGGCGTACCACCAACTGCCGACGTCCGACCCGGCAAAAGCCGCGTGAATCCCGACCGCGAAAAAAACCGCGTACGACAGGTAGTGAATTGCTTTCCAGAGTGCGCGCGGAATTTTGTCCATAACCAGCGACGTCACGTACACAATGGACATCATCCACATCGCGACGACGCCCACCGCTAAGGCGATGTTGATGAGGTCGGTGGCGCCCTCGTAGGTGGCGACCCCGGGAATGAAGAGGTCAGCGGCGTCGAACGTGACATACGGATCCAGCATTAACGAGGTGGTGTGGATGCTCGCAAGGACTACGGTCAGCGTGCTGAGATATTTGTGAAGATCCTTGAGCCAGGCTGGATTGTCGAGACCGCGAAAAACGCGACTGGATAACAGGACGCCCCACACCACCGAGAATGACATGAGCCCCCACGCGGTGAGTGCGCTCACGCGAGAGACGTACCACCAGATGTGCGGGTCGTTCACGAATAATCCTTCCAGTTGGCAGATTGAGCCGTTGTACCATCACGATAAACGACGAAGGCCGCCGCACCCAGGGTGGGAACCCACTGCAGAAAGTCCCGTCGCGTAAATCCAACTTTCGTGATCACTTCCGCGATTCCGGCTGAGACCGCAATGACCGAGACCGTGACCACGTTGGTCATCATCGCTTCACCCGTGTGGGTGTCGATAAGGTGATTGACCGACCGACCCTCCTTGTCCCACACGCGCTTCAGTGTGCTGGAGGTAGCGACTGCACCATCAAAGAGATTGACGCGGGCAATTGATTGTTCTTCGACAAACGGATCGTCAATCCCGATGCGCCAGTGCGTGCCGTCGGGCGGTGTGCCGCCGATCCGAACATCCCCACCCAATTCCACGAGCGCTCCTAGCGCGCCGCGCTCGATTGCCACTGACACCATGATGTCTGCAGCGATTCCCTTGCCGATTCCGCCGGAGTCGAGAGTGACTCCGAGGGGGAGCGTCACGAGGTTTCCGTCGACCAGCGTGCCGGCTGGATCAATCGGCCACCGGGCGGTGGCGGGAAGGACGGTTACGTGTGCTGCGTTAACGCGGGACGCCGAGTAGCCTTCGGCCACGAGTTTGGGCAACACCGTGGGGTCATACTCTCCCTCGGTGAGAGTTCGCGCGGCCAACATTTCGATCACCAGTTTTGCTGTCAATGGGTTTACCGTTACCGGCGCACCTTCCGCGTTATTCAGGCGTGTTATGTCCGAGTCCTCCAGGAAGCGACTCCACAAGGACTCAAGGTGAATCGCGATCCACTCAAGCTCGTCCAACATTTGGGCGGTTCCACCGACAATGACGAGGTTCGCGGTGGTTCCCATGACCGAAAACTGTCGAGTGACGGTAGGTGCCCCCCCGTCGCCCTGCGCCGCGCGGATGGCGCTGGACGCGATCGACGTGTGCGGGGTGTTACTTTGAGCCACTGGACGAGCCGTGGTTCTTTGCCGGCTTCGCGGTCGGAGTTGGTGCTTGTTGAACGACAACCGCCGCGGACGGCTTCTTCTTCTTTTTCTTCTTCTTCTTGATTACGGTCGCGGTCGGAGTTGGTGCTGTGACCGGAGCGGTGTTCAGCAACTGAGCAGCACTCTCCGCCTCGGTCTGAGCAGCGAGCTGCACGGCGTGTGCCTGGAGACCCGCCACCCCGGCCACCATGGCGCCGGCGGTTGCCAGAGTTACCAGTACCCGCGCTTTAGTCGCTACGAACAGTGCCATTAGTCGTCGTCCTCATCCTCGTCGTCATCCTCATCATCATCCTCGTCGTCATCCTCGTCGTCATCCTCGTCGTCATCCTCGTCGTCATCCTCGTCCTCGTCGTCGTCCTCATCCTCATCCTCGTCGTCGTCGTAATCGCCCGAACCGCTGGCCGACCCGGAACTGTTTCCGTGGTTGTTACCCGAATTGGTTCCGCCCGAGTCGGCGTTCGTTTCCGTTGCTGCTTCATCATTCGCTGGGGAGACAACGGTGTTTGCGTCCAGAGAGTCCGCGGGGTCAGACGTCGTCGACGGGGTGTTGGGAGCTGCCAGTGCGACACCTTGACCCGCCGTTGTGCCGGACACAGCCGAGATCGTATCGGCGAGCAAACCCGACACATCATCGATGTTAACGGCCCCCGAGTTGACGGCGACGGTTCCCAGACCGACCGTAGTGGTGGCGGTGACGCCGAGGAGAAGGAGTGGTCCTTGTATGTTCATGTCCTCATCCTTGCCCGTCAACACTCGTCACAGAACGCAGTTTGGTAAAGAAACGTCCAAGGTTAATGGGCGTTCCGCCGGAAACACCCGAGAATTGGGTCTATTCGTGGCACTCTCGTTACATGACAGTTCTCCTCGTCGAAGACGATCGCGCGATAGCGGACGCGGTAATCGAGGGTCTCCGCGGCAACGGCTATGACGTGCGGCACGTGGTTCTCGGAAGCGAAGCAATCGCGAAGGTTCGTGCCGGCGGTGTGTCCACCGTGATTTTGGACCTCGGTTTACCCGACATGGATGGGACCGAGGTCTGCCGGCTAATCCGGAGCTTTTCGCACGTGCCCATCATCGTGGTGAGCGCCCGTGAAACGGAGATGGACCGCGTGACCGTTCTTGACATGGGCGCCGATGACTACGTGGTCAAACCCTTCGGGATCAAGGAACTCGTCGCCCGCATCCACGCCGTGATGAGGCGCGCGACGGGATCCGTGGCGCCCATCACACACATTGAAGTCGGTTCCCTCATCATTGACACGAAGACTCGCACGGTTGCGCTGAACACAGCCTCGGTTGCACTGACGCCCAAAGAGTTCGACCTGCTGGCCTATCTCGCGCGTGAGCCGGGAACTGCCTTTCGCCGAGCCGACATTCTCCGAGACGTCTGGCAAACCAACTGGTACGGCACCACCAAGACTCTCGACGCCCACGTTGCCAGTATCCGAAAGAAGCTCGGTGACCCGAAGTGGATCGAGTCGGTGCGCGGGGTTGGATTCACTGTAAGGCGGGTGTCGTGAGGCGGCTGTTTCTGTCCTCAATCGTCGGCGTAAGCGCCACCCTACTGGTGGCACAGGGGGCGGTGGTGTTGAATTATGTCGCCGAATCCGAGCAGAATCGAATTATCACCGAATACGAGCGCGACGCGTTCGTTTTGGGCTCCCGCGTGGAGCGACTGGTCGAAACCGCGGGCCACGTCGATCCGACCCTCGCGGCCCTCGTAAACCGTTATGCCGAACAGGGCAACACCCAGGTGATCGTGGTCGACCGATTCGGCATTGGTGTGTTGACGAGTGATCCGATCGAGCTGGCGGTTGGAACAAATTACTCGAACCGCCCCGAGATAGCGGAGGCGCTGCTCGGTAATGTCACGTCGGGCGAGCGCTGGTCAGAGACTCTGCAGTCCAACCTGGTCTATGTCTCGGTTCCCATCATTAACGGATCCTCTATCTACGGCGCTGTTCGACTCAGTTTCCCGAGCGGCGAAATCGACCAGTCCGTGACCGAGAAGACCATGTTTCTCTGGTGGGTCGCGGGCGCCGCCCTCGCGCTGTCCGTGTTACTCGCGTTCGTTGTGTCCGGGGTTGTCATCCGGCCAATTCGACGCGTTGAGGCTCAAGCGAACGCGTTGGCGACCGGGGACTTTTCGGGCACGCTGTCCGAAACCGAGGGCCCTCGCGAAATCCGAACGCTGGCCATCGCTTTCAATTCAATGGCGGTGAAACTCGATTCCCTCATCAGACAACAACGAGCGTTTGCCTCCGACGCATCCCATCAGCTCCGCACCCCACTCACCGCTCTTCTCCTCCGCATTGAGAGTGCCCGCGAGGCGTTGGAGTCGGATCCCCCTCGCGCGGCGGACCGACTGCTCGACGCCGAAATCGAGGTGGAGCGACTCACGACGATTGTCGAAGGGCTGCTCGCCATCGCGCGATCGGACGGCGGGTCGACCGAACCAATCTCTGTCGATGTCGCGGAAATCGCACACAATCGAGTCGAAAATTGGCGGGCTCTCGCCGAGGAACACGACATCACCATTGCCTACGAAGGCCCGGTGAGCGCTGCTGCGCTCGCGCTCAGCGGAGCGACTGAACAGATTCTTGACAACCTCGTCGACAATGCCATTGGGCACAGCCCTGCCGGAACCGCGGTTCTTGTTCGCGTCCGCTCACTGGCGCGCGAAGTCGAATTAAGCGTGGTGGACGCCGGGCCCGGAATGACGCCGGAGCAGTGCGAACGGGCGTTTGACCGATTCTGGCGAGCAGACTCCACCACGGACGGGAGTGGTTTGGGGTTGGCAATCGTCAAGAACCTCGCCGAGTTGGGACGCGGAACGGTTTCTCTCGCATCCGGTTCGTCGGGTTCGGGCGTCACCGCTACCGTCTTATTCGTCCGCGACGAACCGAACCGATAGCGGTGCCCTGAAACTCCGATCGGTCGCGCCCGGCGAGGTAAGAGCCCGCGACCACTAGAGGTAATCCGATCAGAATTCCGGTGGTGAGGGGCTCGTCCAGAAAAACAATTCCCAGTACGGACGCAACCAAGAGGTTGAGATAGGTGATGAGCGTCGCACGGCGAGGCCCGACGTGCTTAATCAGCGCAAAAAACAGCACGAACGCAATAGCGGAACTCACGGCACCCAGAACGAGGATGGCAATCCACCCGTCCACCGCCGGGCCGCGGGCGATGTCCGCCGGCAGCGTGAACGCCGCGAATGGTGCGTAGATTATCGACACCATTGCGAGCGAGACAGCGCTGAGCGACAACCCGGACATCGTCGGCATGGTTCGCCCGGCGACGATTGGTGCGATCGCGTAACACACCGCCGAAAATGCCAACATCAACACGGGCCCGATCTGAAGCACTCCGCTCACCGCATCGATACCGACCAGTGCGAACACGCCCACGAACCCGAGAATCAAGCCCGTGATGGTGGCGGGGTGCCG
>JAULYU010000125.1:0-2135 GCA_032117735.1 Microbacteriaceae bacterium | reverse complement strand
CAACGGGACGCTCGCGGGAACGCTGACCCTGACCGGCGGATGTGGCGGCATGGGCGGCGCGCAACCCCTTGCGGTCACGCTCAACGACGGAGCGGTGCTCATCGTCGATGTCGACGCCGAACGCCTCCAACGACGTGTCGACCACGGCTATCTGGACGAGATGACGGACGACATCGACGTCGCTATCGAACGCGCGCTCGACGCTAAAGACAAGAAGATCGCGCGGTCGGTTGGGCTCGTCGGCAACGCGGCCACCGTGTTCCCCGAGATGCTTCGTCGCGGTGTGCCGTTTGATATCGTCACCGACCAGACCAGCGCCCACGACCCCCTGTCCTACCTGCCCGAGGGCGAGTCCGTCGCCGACTGGCTCGCGGACGCCGCCAAAGATCCCGAAGGATTCACACTTCGGTCGCGTGCGGCCATGGCCAAGCAGGTCAAGGCGATGGTGGAGTTCCAGGACAAGGGTGCCGTGGTGTTCGACTACGGCAACTCGATCCGCCGCGAAGCCGAACTGGGCGGTTACGACCGCGCATTCGACTTCCCCGGTTTCGTTCCCGCCTACATCCGCCCGCTCTTCGCCGAAGGCAAGGGCCCGTTCCGGTGGGTGGCCCTGTCTGGTGACCCTGCCGACATCGCGGCGACGGACAAGGCAATTCTCGAGCTGTTCCCCAAGGACGAACACCTCAAGCGCTGGATTACCAAGGCGGGCGACAAGGTTCACTTCGAGGGGTTGCCCGCGCGCATCTGCTGGCTCGGCTACAAAGAGCGCCACCTCGCGGGACTGCGGTTCAACGAGATGGTGAAGAACGGCGAGGTCAGCGCGCCCATCGTCATCGGTCGCGATCACCTCGATTCGGGCTCCGTCGCTTCGCCGTATCGCGAAACCGAAGCGATGCTCGACGGCAGTGACGCGATTGCCGACTGGCCGCTGTTGAACGCGTTGCTCAACACCGCGAGCGGCGCGACCTGGGTGTCGCTGCACCATGGTGGTGGGGTCGGCATCGGCCGTTCGATTCACAGTGGCCAGGTGCTCGTTGTTGACGGCACCGATCTCGCCGCGGAAAAGGTCTCGCGTGTTCTCGTCAACGACCCGGGCTCGGGCGTCATGCGTCACGTCGATGCGGGTTACGAACGCGCCGACGAGGTCGCCCGCGAACGCGGTCTTCGCGTTCCGATGTGGGAGATTTGAGTAGCCTGACGTCATGACCACCCTGCTTCGCAACATCGGCGAACTCGTCACGAACGACCCGAAGTGGGGCGACCGTTTCGGCATTCTGAACGACGCCGCGATCGAATTCGACAACGGTGTGATCACCTGGGTGGGCACCGACCAGGACGCATCGCCTCGCGCCGGCAACGGAACCGAGGTTGTCGACGTCGGCGGACGCTGTGTGGTCCCGGGATTCGTGGATTCGCACACGCACATCGCTTTCGCCGGTGAACGGTCGCTCGAATTCGCCGCCCGAATGAGCGGTACGCCCTACACGGCGGGTGGGATTGCCACGACTGTTGCGGCAACGCGGGCAGCATCGGATGAGGAATTACGCGAACTGATTCGCGGGCGAATTGCCGAAATGCGGGCCCAAGGCACGACAACGGTCGAAATCAAGACCGGCTACGGGTTGACCGTCGAACACGAGGTACGCCTCGCTCGTATCGCTCGGGAGTTCACCGAACACGTGACGTTCCTCGGTGCTCATGTTGTCCCTGCGGAATATCTCGGTCGAACCGACGACTACGTCGATCTCGTCTGCGGTGACATGCTCGATGCGGTCGCCCCTTTTTCCACCGCAATCGACGTGTTCTGCGAGGACGGCGCGTTTTCCGTTGACCAGTCCCGGCGAATCCTCGAAGCGGGGTCGGAACGCGGATTAAGGACCCACATTCACGCTGCGCAACTCGGCCCATCCCAATCAGTGGACATGGCCATCCAACTCGGCGTTTCCAGCATTGATCACGGAACGTTCGTGACCGCTGACAACATCACAGCTCTCGCCGAATCGGGGACCGTCCTCACCCTCTTGCCCGGCGCTGATTTCTCGACGCGTCAGCCCTACCCCGACGCTCGCCGATTCATTGACGCGGGCGTCACCGTAGCACTCGCGACCAACTGCAACCCGGGGTCGTCCTACACG
>JAULYU010000124.1:0-6129 GCA_032117735.1 Microbacteriaceae bacterium | reverse complement strand
CGCGCCGGAGCAGGGGAGCAATCAACGCCGCCGCGGAGGGGTCTCGAAGCGCCAGCAGCGTGAGTTGATACACGAGCCCCATCCCGAGTGCGATGAGAGCCGCAAAGGCCATATTGGCGAGCAGTGACCCGCCCGTGTCGGGGAGTGCGTCGCGAATCACGATTCCCACTCCCAGCGCCGGCACCAACGCTCCGAGGAACCGCACGAAGGCCAGCGCCAGAGTTCCTCCGCCGAGTTCGCCGAGGCGACGCCGAAGTAGTATTCCCATCACGATTGCTTGGAACAGGATGGTGATGCTCATCGACAGCGCTATTCCATTGGCGATGTTCTCTACCGGTCCGGTCCCGGCCCAGATTGCTCCGACGATAAAAATTGCCGATTGGGCGAGCTGGACGAGAAACGGTGTCCGCGTGTCCTCGAGCGCGAAGAAAATGCGCTGAATAACAAACGCGATTCCGAACGGAACGAGCCCGATTGCGAATAGCGCGATCACACTCGCCATCCCGCTGCCGGTTTGCTCGGCAAAAACACCGGCGATATACGCCGAGGTCAACCACAGGACACCCGCACTGATGACCATAAACATCGTAATTCGAGATAGGGATTCGCGCAGATCGAACCCAAGCCGGTCCCACTGCTTGTCGCGAATATGAGTGCTCATGCGGGTGAAGTAGGCGGTTCCAAGGGACACGGTGATGACCGAATGCGGCAACATAAAAACGAGCCAACCGAATTTGAGAACCGCGAGACCGGGCTCGTCGTATGCCGTCGCAAGGGAAGCGATATTGCTTTGCGCAACACCGGCGATTTGAGTGACGAGAATCATCCCGAATGTCCATGCGGCAAGTTTTGTCGTGGTACCCAGCCCTACGCCACGAAAACGAAAGTCCAGCCGGAAACGTATCCCTGCGCGACCGAGAAAACCGAACAGCACCACCGATTGCACAACCACTCCGAGGGTTGCGGTGCCCGCCAGAATTGCTATCTCAGTGCCACTCCAATCGCTCGCGACCGCGACGTTTCCGGTGAATTGCGCGCCGAACCACAGCATCCCCGCAATCGCAACGATGTTGTTGAGAACGGGAGTCCAGGTGAAGGGCCCGAAGACACCCTTCGCGTTGAGAACTTCGCCCACGAGACTGTACAGCGCATAGAAAAAAACTTGCGGCAAGCACCACCAGGCGAAAGCGGTTGCTAAACCGAGTTCAACTGGACCAAATCCGGAACCGCTCCCATCTTCCGATTGCTGCGTGTACAGGCGAACGAGCAGAGGCGCGGCGGCAACGGCGAGAACTGTGACGATCAAAACCAGACTCAAACCGAGCGTGAGCAAGCGATTGATGTAGGCGGCCCCCCCGTCGTCGTTCAGTTGGGCTTTGACAATCTGGGGGACAAACACTGAACTCAGGACTCCACCCGCCACGATGACGTAGATGCTGTTGGGCAGTTGGTTCGCGAGAGCGAACGCGTCCGCCCCCGAACCAACGAGCCCGACTGTCCGCGCTAACACCACCGCACTGATGAAACCTAAGACGCGCGACACTACGGTTCCCGAACCGAGAAGCAGAGAAGAGCGACCGATGTGCTGGTTCACGAGCGCGCCCGTCGATCTCGAACTGTTCGAACAATTCCGATGCTCAAGATTGTCGCCACGATCACGATGAAGGCAATGAGCGTAAGGCCCTCCCATTCCGCCTGCACATCAATCGCGACATACACGGGTTCGCTGATGGGGATACCGTCGAGCGTGGTCAGGGTTGCACGCAGCGAGGTTTTCCCGTTGGCAACGGACTCCATTGACACCGAAACCTGTGTGGTGGAACCGGCCGGGACCGTGATGGTCTGTCGGGGATTAGCAATGCTGACAATCCCCGACACCGCGTTGACCGTGGCCACAACCGTGATGTCGGACGCCGTGGAGTTGGACACGGTGAGGGGAAGTTCGGCGGAGTCGGCGAGAACGGTGAAGTCAGAGCCGAGCGCAAAAGAGATGAATTCGTCAAAGGTTTCGGCGGATCGGACGTACGAGCGGACGGCCGGGGAAAAGTCGGCCTGTCCAACCATCCCCGCCACCACGCAGAAGCGCTGGAGCCGCGGGGTCAAAATAACCGTCGGATCCGCCGCTATCGAGGACACCAGCCGATCCAATCGATGTTGACGCGTGAGAGTGCGGAGCGCGTCGGACGGAACGTTGTGAGCGCGAATCTCACCCACCTCCCCGAGCGGAACCGGGCTGAACCGAGTGGCGGTCACGGGGCCGGCGAAGAGAGCGTCGAGGAACTCCGCCGCGCGCAGCGGGTCGATGTCCCGCGGGTTCCGCGGAAGCGCAATCACCGTGTTGCCGCTGGACGTTTGACGAATCTCGTCGGCGAGGATCTGGACAGAGCCGTTGGAGCCAGGAGCGACTGCCAGCCGAATTCGATCTGTCCATTCCACGGAAAAGGCGCCGGCGGTGTCGGGAAAGGCAACATCGTCCACGATGAGGGAGGAAAATCCGAGGGTTTCCAGTCGCGGGAGGATTCGATCGGTCCCGGTGTGTCCGGTTGGCCACCCCACAAAATCGCTCGCGGGGATGGCGGAAAGCTTGCTGAGCGCGATGGTTGAGATGCGAAACGACGCGGCGAACGACGCGAGAACCAGAGGGTCGGCGTTGCCCCACGGAAGATACAGGGGCGCGGCGGCGGTGACGGTGGAAAGCCACTCTGCTACCTCAGCCGGCATATCGTCCCCGAGGGCAGCGATGCTGGCGACGATGCGAGAGTCCACGGCGAGAGTGGCACCGTGCGCAATCGCCGCGGACGATAACTCGTACCAGATTCCTCCCGGGGATGTGGCCGCCGATAATTCGTCGACGGTCAGCAACTCGCTTCCCGACTGAACCGCCACAATCGGGACCACGACGGCGAACGTTGCGGTCGGCGCTGCCACGACGGGCGCCGGGGAAAGCCCGAGGAAGGACGCAATCACCGCGAAAGTGAGACCGGCGCGAACTCGACGAGCCCCAGTTTTTTCGACGGCCGACATAGCGGCAAGTCTAGACTGAAGCGATATGGACAGTGTGGCGGACGCAATGGCGAGGCTTGCGGCGTTGGCGGCGAGCGCAACAGTATCGACCCTTTCTGCCGCTTTCCGCGATGCAGGATACGAACTCGCACTCGTGGGCGGCCCGGTGCGCGATGCGTTCCTCGGGCGCGACCTCAGCGATCTTGACTTCACCACCAATGCACACCCCGATGAAATCCTGCGAGTGGTCGCTCCGATTTCGACAACGACGTGGGATATCGGCCGCGACTTCGGCACCATCGGCGCTCTCGTCGGTGAGAACCAGGTGGAAATCACCACCTACCGGAGTGACCTGTACGACGGCGAGACGCGAAAACCGGTTGTGGCGTTTGGCACGCGAATTGAGGACGATTTACTGCGGCGGGACTTCACGGTGAACGCCATGGCCTTGTCTTTACCCGACTGCACGCTCGTCGATCCCAGTGGCGGATTCGATGATCTCGTGGCTCGGCAGTTGCGCACTCCAAGCTCCCCGGAACAGTCGTTCGGCGACGACCCACTTCGAATGATGCGCGCGGCGCGATTCGTTTCCCAGCTCGACTTCGTTCTGGCGAAAGACGCACTCACCGCGATGACCGCCATGGCCGAATCACTCCGCATGATCAGCGCCGAACGCATCCACGACGAATTCGTCAAGTTGCTGGGGTCGCACGACCCCGTCCCCGGCCTCCGCACGCTCGTCGCCACCGGGTTGATGGACATTTTTCTGCCCGAGTTACCCACCCTGATTCGCGAACATGACGAGCACGGTCGCCACAAAGACGTCTACGAACATTCGCTCACGGTTCTCACGAAGTCGATTGCTCTGGAGAAAGCGCGGAACCCGGGCAGTCCGCCCGACATCATCGGACGGTTGGCCGCGATCCTTCACGACATCGGAAAGCCCTCCACTCGGTCGTTTGATTCGGACAAAGTTGTCACGTTTTACGGCCACGACGTAGCGGGGGCTCGGTTGGCGAAAAAACGACTCATTGCTCTCCGATTCGACAACGAGACGATTTCGCGAGTGTGTAACCTGATCCGACTGCACCTGCGCTTCTTCGGCTACACCGAAGGGCTCTGGACCGATTCCGCCGTCCGCCGGTATGTGCGTGATGCGGGCGAGGAACTGGAGCGACTCCACATTTTGGTTCGCAGTGACGTCACCACCCGAAGCGAAAAGAAACTCGCACAGATGGACACCGCCTACAGCAATCTGGAGGCGCGTATCGACGAGATTCGCGGGAGGGAAGAACTCGATGCGATGCGCCCCGATTTGGACGGGGACCAGATCATGAGGATTCTCGACATCCTCCCGGGTCCCGTCGTGGGCGAGGCGCGGGCGTTTCTCATGGAACTGCGGCTGGACGAAGGTCCACTCGGCGAAGACGAGGCGGAAAAGCGGCTCCGCGCGTGGGCGACCGGACGCGAATTGTCCTGAACCCGGGTTTCGGATAGTGTTGGGGGGTTGCCCTCAGGGTGACACGCACCAGATGCACAACCCTCCTGTTACAGAAATTCTGTAGCCGCTGAGTCCAAAGGAGGTGGGTTACGTCATGCATCCCTACGAAATAATGGTGATTCTCGACCCCGAGGTCGAAGAACGCACCGTACAACCAACGCTCGAACGATTCTTGAGCGTCATCACGAACGGGGGAGGTTCCGTCGACAGTCTCGACATCTGGGGCCGCCGCCGTTTGTCCTACGAGATTCAGAAGAAGTCCGAGGGCATTTATGCCGTCGCGAACTTCACCGCGGATCCCGCGACGACACAGGAACTCGAGCGTCAGCTTCGGCTCAACGAGTCGATCATGCGGACCAAGGTTCTTCGCGCCGATGAGGCCGTTGCTCGGATTGCCTCTCAGGCAATCGAAGCAGCCGAAGCCGCCCAGCGCGCCGAAGCAGTCGTCGAGTAACCGCCATGGCTAACGACACAATCATCACCGTTGTCGGCAACCTCACCGCCGACCCCGAGATGCGCTACACCCAGAACGGTGTCGCGGTCGCGAACTTCACCATCGCGTCGACTCCCCGCACGTTCGACCGCGCGAGCAACGAGTGGAAGGACGGCGAAGCGCTGTTCCTCCGCGCGAGTGTGTGGCGTGAGTTTGCAGAGCACGTTGCGTCGTCCCTGACCAAGGGATCGCGTGTTGTTGCGACCGGTCGCCTTCGCCAGCGTTCCTTCGAAACGAAAGAAGGCGAAAAGCGCACGTCCATCGAACTCGAGGTGGACGAAATCGGCCCGTCGCTGCGTTACGCCACCGCTGCGGTGACCCGTGCGCCCAGCACCGGTCCGGGCGCCGCCGCCGGCAATACCGATTGGTCACCACCGGTGGGCGGAAACGATTGGTCTTCAACCGCAGCACCCGCCGCAACCGGGCCCGACACCGCTGGTGTCGCCGGTGGCGATGCGTGGGGCGCTGGTCCCAGTGAGCCGCCGACTGACGACGCTCCGTTCTAACTAACTCTTCACGAAAAGGAAAAACACCATGGCAGGAAAGGCAACCGGCGACCGCCGTAAGCCGCGCGTGGGCAAGGGTGCTAAGGCACTCCCCCCGGCAAAGGCAATCAGGGTTGACGTCATCGACTACAAAGACGTTGCGACCCTTCGCAAGTTCATCTCGGATCGCGGAAAGATCCGCTCGCGCCGCATCACGGGTGTGTCCGTCCAAGAGCAGCGCCTCATCGCTCGTGCGGTCAAGAACGCCCGAGAAATGGCGCTTCTTCCCTACGCCGGCGCGGGCCGTTAAGGAGTACGACAATGGCAAAACTCATTCTCACCCACGAGGTCACCGGGCTCGGATCTGCGGGCGACGTCGTTGATGTTAAAAACGGTTACGCGCGCAACTACCTGGTCCCGCAAGGCCTCGCAATTCTGTGGACCCGCGGTGGCGAAAAGCAAGTGACGGACATCAAGCAGGCTCGTACGATTCGCGCCCTCGCCTCACTCGACGAGGCTCAGGCGCTCAAGGCCAAGCTCGAAAGCGCCACGATCACGGTTAAGGCGTCTGCCGGCTCGGAAGGCCGACTTTTCGGCTCGGTCAAGACGGCGGACATCGCGGCCGCGGTTGCTGAAGCCGGTCTCGG
>JAULYU010000123.1:0-8851 GCA_032117735.1 Microbacteriaceae bacterium | reverse complement strand
ATGGTGTCATGACCGATGCCCTTCTCGCCGTGGTGATTCTCGCCGCTGGTGAGGGAACGCGGATGAAGTCTTCTGTCGCGAAGGTGTTGCACCCCATCGCGGGGGTTCCGATGATTGGGCACGTGCTGTCAACCGCGGCCGCCCTGCACCCGTCTCGGACGGTTGCGGTGGTCCGCCATCAGCGCGACGCGGTTGCCGCCGCGATTGCCGAATTGTCCGACGGGGTCCTCATCGTTGATCAGGATGACGTTCCTGGCACCGGCCGCGCCGTCGAACTCGCCCTCGCCGCTCTCGCCGATTTCGACGGAGACGTCGTGGTGATTAGTGGCGATGTGCCTCTTCTGGATGCCGAGACGCTCACCGACCTCATCGACGAACACCGTCAGCGCGAACGGGCTGCGTCGGTCCTGTCGGCACTGGTCGATGACCCAACCGGGTACGGGCGGATTGTTCGGGATGGACAGGGCGAGTTCCGTCGCATCGTCGAACACAAGGACGCGGCCGAGGACGAGCTGGGGATTTCCGAAATCAACGCGGGGGCGTACGTCTTTCGCGCGGCGGCGCTGCGGGACTCGCTCGCGTCGGTCGGAACCGCGAATGCCTCGGGCGAAAAATACCTCACCGACGTCATCGAACTTATTGTGGGCAACAGCCTTGCCGTCGGTGCGAACCCGGTGTACGAATCGTGGGTCGTCGCCGGCGTCAACGACAGGGCACAACTTTCGGATGTGCAAGCCAGGCTCAACGCCATGATTGTGCGCGGCCACCAACTCAACGGGGTGAGCATCGACGACCCCGCAACGACGTGGATCGACCGCGCGGTGTCCATCGAGCCGGACGCGCACATCCTGCCCGGCACGTTCCTGAAAGGCGCGACCAGTGTCGCGGCACACGCCACGGTTGGCCCGGACACAACTCTGCGCGACTGCGAAATCGGCGAGAACGCGAGCGTCACCCGAACCGATGCGACACTCGCCGTCATCGAGGCGAACGCCACCGTCGGACCGTTTTCGTACCTGCGCCCCGGCACAATCCTTGGCGCGGGGGGCAAAATCGGTGCGTTCGTCGAAACCAAGAACGCGCAGATCGGTCGCGGCAGCAAGGTCCCGCACCTCTCTTATATAGGTGACGCGACGGTCGGCGAGGAATCGAACATTGGCGCCGGAACTATCACGGCGAACTACGACGGGGTGGCCAAGCATCCGACCGTTGTGGGGTCACACGTTCGCACGGGGTCCCACAACGTCTTTGTCGCTCCTGTCACGATCGCGGACGGCGCCTACACCGCGGCCGGAACGGTCGTTCGGCGAAACATCCCGGCCGGTGCGCTGGGAATGACGATTGCGCAACAGCGCAACGTCGAGGGTTGGGTCGAAAACAATCGACCAGGCACTGCGTCCGCCGAGGCCGCAACTCAGGCCACTAAGGAAAGCGAGTAGTCCAATGAACAACATGGAGTTGGCGGGCAAAAAGAAGCTCATTCTCATTTCGGGACGGGCGCACCCCCAACTCGCAATGGACATCGCCGATGAGCTCGGCATCTCGCTCCTACCGACGGACGCGCGAACATTCGCGAACGGCGAGATTTACGCGCGATTCGACGAGAGCGTGCGCGGGACCGATGCGTTTGTCATTCAGTCGCACTGCAACCCCATCAACGAGTGGCTGATGGAACAGCTCATCATGGTCGACGCACTCAAGCGCGCCAGCGCCAAGCGCATCACGGTCGTTGCGCCGTTCTACCCCTACGCCCGCCAGGACAAGAAGAGCCGTGGGCGCGAACCGATTTCGGCGCGACTCATCGCCGACCTGTTCAAGACCGCCGGAGCGGACCGCATTATGTCGGTCGACATTCACGCGGCACAGATCCAGGGGTTCTTCGACGGACCGTTCGACCATTTGTTCGCGATGCCGATTTTGATGGAGCACTGCCGCGCACAACTGGACCTTTCCACATTGACGGTCGTGAGCCCCGACATGGGCCGCGTTCGTGTTGCGGACATCTGGAGCGACAAGCTCGGGGCGCCACTCGCGCTCATCCACAAGCGTCGAGACCCGAAGATTGCGAATCAGGTGTCGGTCCACGAGATCGTCGGTGAGGTCGAGGGTCGGGTGTGCCTCATCGTTGACGACCTCATCGATACGGGCCGCACAATCGTCAAGGCCGCCGAGGCGCTCAAGAACGCCGGCGCCGCGGGTGTTGTCGTCGCAGCGACCCACGCGGTGTTCTCGGACCCGGCGACCGAAATCCTGCAGTCCGATTTCATCGACAAGGTTGTCGTTACTGATTCTCTGCCGATTCCCGAGGACAAGCGTTGGGACCGGCTCGAAATCCTGTCCATCGCGCCGACCATCGCGACCGCGATTCGCGAGGTGTTCGGCGAAGGGTCGGTCACCGGAATGTTTGATGGGGCCGCATAACCCTTATCCTCGCGTTCGTCGGGGCACGTATCTTTTGCCGACGCTACTCAAATCGTAGACGTGTTAAAAATCTGCAGTATTTTTTACACATTGTGGAAACGTGTCAATAGACTGGTTGCATGTCTTTCCGCGCCGACGTCGCTCACAACGGTCTTCCCCTGATCCCGCCCAACCTCGTCGTCGAGACGATCGAGGTGTTGCGGGCGACTACTGCTGCGCGGGTCGCACTCATGGAACTTGATACCCGCAGCCGGTACATCCCGAACCCCGCAGTTCTCATCAACGCAATTCCGGTCGTCGAGGCTCAAGCCAGTTCGGAAATAGAGAACATCGTCACGACGACGGACGAAATGTTTCAGTCGGACATCCAGGGGCTCGTGGGCGCCGACCCCGCAACACGCGAAGCGCTCCGGTATCGCACGGCGTTGAGGGTCGGGTTCGAGTCGATCGGCCAACGACCCCTGACCACGGGGACGGCGACGAGTATCTGTTCGGCGATCCTCGGGCACGACACCGCGATTCGCACGGACGTCGGGACGTTCATCGGGAACCCGCAGACACAATCCGTGACTTATACGCCTCCGACCGGGCGCGACAATCTGGTGCGGCTCATGTCGAATTGGGAGGACTACATCCACCAGCGAGACGAGGTCGACCCACTCGTTCGCCTCGCCGTCGCCCACTATCAATTCGAGGCGATTCATCCTTTCCCCGACGGAAATGGTCGAACGGGCCGAATCCTCAATCTGCTGTTGTTGGCCGAGTGGGGTTTGCTCGAGTTGCCGGTGCTGTATCTGTCGCGATACTTCATCGCAACGAAGGCCGAATACTACGAGCGACTGATGGGCGTGACGGCTCGCGGCGAATGGCACGAGTGGATTCTGTACTTCGTGCGCGGTGTCGAATCCACGGCACTGTCGGCCACGGCAACGGTCAACCGAATTCTTCACGCGCATCTCGATGTTCGCGATCGGATTGTGGACGAGTTCGGCGCCGCCAATTCTGCGTTGATTGAGGTGTTGTTCACGCAACCCTATTCGCGCATCCGTGACGTCGTCACGCGGTGTCAGGTGAGCCGCCCGACAGCAACGAAGTGGCTCGACCGGCTCGAGGCGATGGGGGTGCTCGACTCACAGCGGGTGGGACGCGATCGGCTCTTCGTCAACCGCGCCTTTGTCGCCGCGCTCTACGGCGACGGCTAGTGGGGCTGAATGGTGATGTCGGCGATGGGCAAGCGTTCGGCACGGAAACTGTTGACGGTGTCTTTCGACGGATAGCCGAGGGCGATTCCGCACAACAATTTGTATTGCTTTGGGACGTCGAATTCTTTCCGCACCGGGTCGGACCACACCGCGAGGGCGCCCTGGGCGCAGGTGCCGAGACCGCGGGCGTGAGCCGACAGCATAAGGTTCTGCATGAACAGCCCGGCGTCGGAAACGGCATAGGTCGGTAAACCTTTGTGGGCGAAGACAAAGATTGCGACGGGGGCTCCGAACATGTCGAAGTTTCGTGCCCACTGCTCGTCACGACCGACTTTGTCGCCGCGGGCAACACCGAGGTGCGTGTACAGGTCACGACCGATCTTTTGGCTACGTGGCTGCACGTCCTTCGGATACGGTCGCCACACCTGGTAGTCGCTCGTCGGCAGGCCGTCGCGTTTGAGGAAAAACATCACCTTGTCCCACCACGAGCCGCGAAGCGCTGCGGATGCGATCGCCCAGCGGCGTTGCAATTCGGCCGAAATGCGATTGCGTACCTCGTCCGTCGCAACCGCGACCAGGTACGGCCGGGTGTTGGACCAGCTCGGTGCGGTCATCGCGTCCGTCAGAATCGCGTCGATGACGTTCTGAGGGACTGCCTTTGGCAGAAAATCGCGTGTGCTGCGACGTGACGCGAGAAGCGCGCTGAATTGGGCGGAGTCCATAGTTGCCATTGTGCCGTTCGACGGGCAGCGGCTATTTCAGTTCGCCCAAAACCTGGTCGATGATCGCTAATCCGCGACGCGCCTCGTCTTCGGTGATGACACACGGCGGCACGACGTGCAGGCGGTTGTCGGCCATGAACGGCACGAGTCCAGCGGCAAACAACGCCGTCCTAAGCTTCCCCATCCAGGCGGCGTCAACGGGTGTTCGAGTCTCGCGATCGGTGACGAACTCGACAGCCCAGAAGACTCCAGAGCCACGGACCTCACCGATGACGTCGTGCTTGGTCTGTAGTTCGCGAAGGCCGGGGCCGAGCACGTTGGCTCCGATGGAACGGGCGTTCTCGATGATGCCTTCGTCCTCCATCGCTGTGATGGCGGCGACGATGCTGGCGGTCGCGAGCGGGTGGCCGGAGTACGTGAGGCCGCCGGGGAAGACGCGGTCATCGAACGTTTTCGCAATGTGATCCGCGATGAGAACGCCACCGACGGGGACGTACCCCGAGTTGACTCCCTTCGCGAACGAAACCAGGTCGGGGACGACGTCGAAGGCATCGAACGCGAACCACTCACCGGTTCGACCGAAGCCGGCCATGACCTCGTCGAGGATGAGGACGATTCCGTACTTGTCGGCGAGGGCTCGGACGCCTTTGAGGAACCCGGGCGGGGGAGTCAGGATTCCCGCGGTGCCGGGAACCGTTTCGAATAGGAACGCCGCGATCGAGTCGGCGCCTTGGGCTTGGATGACGCGTTCGAGGTGGTGCAGAGCGCGCTCGGATTCTTGTTCCGGAGTGGTCGACCAATATTCGCTGCGATACAGGTAGGGTCCGAACACGTGCAGGTGACCGCGGGCGTATTCGTTGGGGATGCGGCGCCAGTCACCCGTCGCGACGATGGCCGCACCCGTGTTGCCGTGATACGAGCGATAGAACGAGATCACCTTGTCGCGGCCCGTGTGGATTCGAGCCATACGAACCGCGTTTTCGACCGCGTCGGCGCCACCGTTGGTGAAGAACACCTTGTGGAAGTTCGCGGGGGCGTGGTCGAGAATCTTTTGGGCGGCGAGGGCACGCATGTTGTTCGCGTGCGCCGGTGCAACCGTGGTGAGGATGTCAGCCTGCGCCTTTATTGCCTCGACGACCTTGGGGTGCTGGTGTCCGATGTTGACGTTGACGAGCATGCTCGAGAAGTCGAGGTACGTGTTGCCCTCGTAATCCCAGACCTCGCAGCCCTTACCGCCGGCGATCACAAACGGCGCGAGCGTCGACTGAGCCGACCACGAGTGGAACACCGCGTCGGTGTCGGCCGTGCGAACGGCGAGGTTGCTATCAGGCGTGCGGAGCGAATCGTTCATGCCACTACTTTAGGAGATTTCGCGGCAGTATCCTTGCCTCGTGGACCTCTCTTCGACGAGCCCCAACCTGCCGGCTCTGAGCGGTGTCAACCTCAGCAGGCGCTCGCTGATGCTGGGCGGTCTAGCCCTCGGCGCGACTATGGCCCTCGTGGCCTGCGCTCCAGCGAAGAAATCGACATCGGTGACCGGCGGCGCTGGCAACGGCGCCATCACGGGCGACGTTCCGGCACGTCCGACCTCGTTTCTTCGCACCACCTGGTCAAAGGACCCGTTTGCGGAGGGCTCGTACTCGTTCCTTGCCCCGAGCGACGTGGGGACGGATGCGCGAACTCTGCTCGCCGCCCCCGTGGGCCCGCTGCACTTCGCCGGCGAAGGCACATCATCCGACGCTCCTGCAACCACGCACGGTGCTCTAGAGAGCGGGCGTCGAGCAGCGGCCGAAATTGCCGACATCCCGGGCACAGTGCTGGTGATTGGCGCTGGATTTGCTGGCCTCGCCGCGGCCCGCGCCCTCGTCGACGCAGGGCGTGATGTGATCGTGCTGGAGGCCCGCGACCGCACTGGTGGTCGAGCCCACACCGTGCCGTTCGGGGGCTCGTCGGCCGACCTCGGCGCGTCGTGGATTCACGGGGTCAAGAACAACCCGATGGTGCAACTGGCGGCGGAAGCCGGAGTCGAGACGATTGCTTTCGACTACGACAACGAGATTGGCAGCAGCGCGAAAGCGTGGGCGTTCATCGACGATTTGACGGAGAGGGCGCTAGAAGCGGGCAATGCCGAGGCTCGCCCGCTCTCCGATCTATTGCCCGACAGCGTTAACGTCACACAACAATGGGCGCTCTCGGTGGAGGTCAGCGGCGAGTTCGGGGCAGACCCCTCAGAACTCGCGATTGCCGCCCTCGACGAGGGCAAGTCGATACGTGGCGGAGACGCGCTGCTTGAACAGGGCTATGGGGCGATCACCGACTATCTGACTGCCGGGCTCGACATCCGGCTGGAATGGGTGGTTTCGGAAATTGAGTACGGCGACGAGGGCGTCACCGTGTACTCGGCCGACGGCGCCGAGTTGCGGGCGGACCTCGCCGTGGTGACTCTGCCCGTCGGGGTGCTTCGGGCCGCGAACGTGGCGTTCACCCCGTCACTCCCGAGCGACAAGGTGGACGCGCTCGCCGGGCTCGGAAGTGGTCTGCTCGACAAACTGTGGCTCGCCTTCGATGACGTGTTCTGGGACGCCGAGGCGGACGTCATCAACTGGATCGACCCCGACAACCCGGGGCTTTGGCCCTTCTGGGTCAACGGCTACAAGTCCTTCGGCGTACCCGTACTGCTCGCGTTCAACGGGGGAGGCGTTGCGCGCGACCTTGCCGACTGGTCGGACGATGAGGTGGTCGCCAGCGCTATGGAAGCGCTGTCAGCGATGGCGGGTTGATGCCGTTCGGATGCGGGACTGTTTGTTGGAAGATGACTGTTTTGAGGTGGATAGCCGACTCGCAACTTCAGTGTGTATCTTCCGCGGCAATCTCGGTGCGATCGCCTGACCACAGGGTGTGGAAGGTGCCGGGCTTGTCGATGCGCTTGTAGGTGTGCGCTCCGAAGAAGTCGCGCTGGCCTTGGATGACGGCGGCGGGCAGGCGGTCGGCACGCAGTCCGTCGTAGTACGACAGTGACGATCCGAACGCTGGGGCAGGGATGCCGGCTTGGGTCGCGGCGATGACGACCCGGCGCCACGCGGCTTGCGCACCAGAGACGGCCTTGGCGAAGTACGGCGCCGCCATCAAGAGGGCGAGCGATTCGTTCGCGCGGTAGGCCTCGGTGATGGGGTTGAGGAACTGAGCGCGAATGATGCAACCGCCGCGCCAGATGCGGGCGACCTCGCCGAGGTTGATGTGCCATTCGTATTCGGCGGCGCCGGCGCGAATCGCATCAAAGCCCTGCGAATACGCGACAATCTTGGATGCGTACAGGGCCTGGCGAACGTCTTCGATGAACGCGTCGACGTCTTTGACGGTGAACGATTCGGGGCCGGGCATTCCCGCAGCGAGAGCGCGCTGTTCGGAGTGCGACGAAAGTCCACGGGCGAACACGGCCTCGGCGATTCCCGAAACGGGGGTTCCGAGCGACAGTGCGGTCTGAACGGTCCAGACTCCCGTTCCCTTGGAACCCGCCTCGTCGAGAATGACGTCGACGAGAGGTTTGCCGGTCGCGGTGTCAACCTGACGAAGGACCTCGGCGGTGATCTCGATGAGGTACGACTCGAGTTCGCCCTTGTTCCACTCGGCGAACACGTCGGCGATTTCGGCGGGCGTCTTGCCGGTCCCGCGGCGAATGAGGTCGTACGCCTCGGCAATCAGCTGCATGTCGGCGTATTCGATGCCGTTGTGGATCATCTTGACGAAGTGGCCAGCGCCGTCGGTTCCGATGTGGGTGACGCAGGGTTCGCCGTCGACAACCGCGGCGATGGATTTCAGGATTGGCCCGAGCGTTTCCCACGCCTCGGCCGAACCGCCCGGCATAATCGACGGCCCGAGAAGAGCGCCCTCTTCACCGCCCGAGATTCCGGCACCGACAAAGTTGATGCCCGTCTCGCGGACGGCCTTTTCGCGGCGAATCGTGTCCGTGAACAGCGCGTTTCCGCCGTCGACGATGATGTCGCCCGGCTCGAAGACCTCGCACAGTTGGTCGATGACCGCGTCGGTTCCGGCGCCCGCCTTGACCATGATGATCGCGGTGCGGGGCTTTGACAGTGACGCGGCGAATTCCTGGACCGTCTTCGCGGGCAGGAAATTCGCCTCGGGGTGAGTCTCGACGAGGTGTTCCGTCTTGTCCCATGAACGGTTGTAGACCGCGACGCGGTTGCCCTCGCGACTGGCGAGGTTTCGCGCCAGATTCGAGCCCATGACCGCGAGACCGACGACACCGATGTTGGCGTGAGACATTCACACTCCGTTCGAGAAATCCAATGAAAAAAGCGCGCGGAATTCAATTCCCAGCCTATCCGATAGGCTGAAACCGAACTTCGGCGAGGGATCCACGGATCCGTGATCGACGCGGTGGGTCGACCTTGGTCCTCCTCACGCTTCCGGCGTTCGAGTTGAAACACCAACCAGGGGTCACCACCCCGCGAAAGGCAACACCATGGCTGAACAATTTGCACT
>JAULYU010000122.1:0-2019 GCA_032117735.1 Microbacteriaceae bacterium | reverse complement strand
TTCGCGGACTCGGCTACAAATTCGAGAGTTAGGGAACGCGGCGAAGCCACTCGTCGGTGAGGAACTTTTCCTCGACGAGCTCGGCTACTCGGATGCGCTCGGCGTCGCTGATTGTGCCATCGCGAAGCCCGTGCAGTTCGCGGAAGGTTCCCACCATCGTGTCGATTACCTCGGCGCGGCTCAACCCCGACTGGCTCTTGATCGGGTCCACTCGCTTGACCGCACTGGTGACGCCTTTGTCGCTCAGTTTTTCGCGGCCGATTCGGAGAACCTGCATCATCGCATCGGCGTCGATGTCGTACGCCATGGTCACGTGGTGAAGAACCGCGCCGTTGCCCAAACGCTTCTGCGCCGCGCCGCCGATTTTCCCCTGCGGGCTCGCGATGTCGTTGAGTGGCTTGTATTCGGCCGCAATCCCGATGGAGTGGAGCGCCTGCAGCACCCAGTCATCGAGAAACGCATAGGAATCGGCGAAGGACATTCCCTGAACGAGTTCAGCGGGTGCGTAAATCGAATAGGTGATGGTGTTTCCCGGCTCGATGAACATGGCCCCACCGCCGCTGACTCGGCGCAACACGCGCACTCCCCGCGCCGCTGCTTCGTCCGAATCGACTTCGTTTCGAAGGGATTGAAACGAACCGATGATGACGGCTTTTTCGTTCCACTCCCAGAATCGGATTGTCGGTCCACGGCGTCCCGCTCCGACCTCCTCGGTGAGCACCTGATCCAGCGCCATGTGCTCGGCCGCCGACAGCGGCTCCGGAGCGAGATATTCCCAGTCGTACTCGGAAAACGAGCGCGCCTGGGCGATCGCGCGTCGAACGGCCGTGGCGACCGCTTCCGGGTGAACCCCGAGCATCACCACGTTCTCGGGGAGCGCCACTCGAACACGACGCGCAATTTCGGTCGCATCCGCCGAGATGGGAAGTCCCTCGATTGCAGCGGTCATTGCCTCGAGCGCGTCATCCGGTTCCAAAAAGAAATCCCCGGAGATGGCGACATTGGCGAGAAAACCATCCCGGTCGTCTGCCTCCACCACGATGAGTTTTCCGCCGGGAACCTTGTACTCGCCCTTCATGCCGCGTCTCCCTCATCGTGTCTATCTCGTGTCAGTTTATGCGTCGTTCGGTGAGCCCTCCCACTTGCCTAGGATGAGAGTCATGGCCGCGCGACGTAAATCCTCATCGACGAGACCGCGGCCGTCAATGTTTCGGACACTTCGAGTGCCCAACTTTCGCACCTGGATGATCGGCGCCCTCCTCGCCAACATCGGCGGTTGGGCCCAGCGCGCCGCCCAAGACTGGCTGGTTCTCACCGAATTGACGGACAACGACGCGGTAGCCTTGGGCTTCAGTCTCGCTCTTCAATTCGGTCCGATTCTGGTTCTCGGACCCTTTCTCGGTCTTCTCGCGGACCGGATGAACGCGCGGACCATCATCTTTTGGTGTGCGGTGCTCGAGACCCTCTTCGGAATTGTGTTGGGCGTCGCGGTACTCCTCGGTGTCGCAAACCTTTTCCTCGTCTACGCGCTCGCCCTCGCCCTCGGAGTGGTTCAGGCGGTCGAGGCACCGGCGCGCCATGTCTTCGTGAACGAGCTGGTGGCAAAGAAGAACGTGCCAAACGCCATCGGACTCCACTCGACGATGTTCAATTCTTCCCGGCTCGTGGGTCCGGCTCTCGCGGGTATCGGAATCGCGGTGCTGGGAACCGGCTGGACGTTGCTGTTGTCGGGGTTGGCTCTCGGAGCAGCGGCCATCGCTATCGCGTTCCTTCGGCGAAGCGAACTGCACACCGTCGAGAAAGCCCCGAAAGAGCGCGGGCAGTTCCGCGCCGGCATGGCATACATCGGTGCCCGTAACGATCTCCTGGTCGTGCTGACGATGCTCTTTGCAGTCGGTGCACTTGTTTTCAACTTCGGAATCTTCTCGAGCACCATGGCCGTCGTCGAATTCGGTCTCGGTGCACAGGACTACGGTTTCATCATGTCGGCCCTCGCGGTCGGGTCCCTCGCCGGCGCAC
>JAULYU010000121.1:0-4571 GCA_032117735.1 Microbacteriaceae bacterium | reverse complement strand
ACGACACTTCCTGCCTGCCCTGGTAGTACGTGTCCACCAAGCCCTTGGTGATGGGTTTACCCAGGGCATCGCTCGCGATTTGGTCACACGCCGCCGCCAGTTCCGCGAGGTCCCCGGCGAAGGCCTCAACGAGCGCGCCGACCGCCTCGCGGTCCGCCGTGACCTTCATCCGCGAAAACTCCTGCATCGCAAACGTGGCGCGGTCGGCCTCTCTTTTGATCTCGGCGCACTCCACTTCGAGCGTGTTCGCGAACGCCCGTAGCGTGTCCAACAACTTCTTGCCCCGATTACCTCCGCCGTGACGAATCACCACAATCACATCGTCGGCGACGACCTCAAGGTAGGACTGGACGTCCGCGACGAATTCCTCGCCGCCCGACTCACCGTTCATAATTCGAATCATGCGCGCCTCGCCGAACAGGGAGGGGCTGGCGACATCGAGCAGCGTTCCGACACTGTAGTGTGCCGCGTCGAGGTCGGTAACTTCGAGTTCGGGCTGCGTGGTACGGACTCGATCCCGAAGTTCGCGAAAAACCCGTTCGGCGAGAAAGTTCTCGGAACCGGTGACGAGCACGACGGGTGCTTCGCGCACTCCGTGCCACGGCACCACTTCGGTTTTCGCCATCATTCCTCCGTGCTCAGTGTAAATCGGGTGTCGGGCTGTCGCTCGCGCCACACGCGCAGTTCGCCCGAAACCGATCGCGACACGAGCACGATTCCGTGGAGGTCACTGCGCAGGGTCGTCGAACCCAACCCCGCCAGCGCCTCCAGAACCTCGACCGTGGGATGTCCGTATTCGTTGTCCGCACCGACCCCGATGAGGGAAACCGCTGCGCGAACTCGTCGATACAGGTCGACGTGTTGGTCGCGGGAACCGTGGTGACTGACCTTGACCACGTGCGTCGGAATCACCCCGCCCAGCGCGAGGAGTAGTGATTGCTCCGGCCCGGGAAGGTCGCCCAGGTTGAGCCCCGTGACACAGGTCTCGTCGCAGGTCGTTCCAGCCGAGAGCGCCATGACGATGCTCGACGGGTTCCCGGGGTCCCGTGGGCTTGTCGGGGTCGGCCACAACACCCTCCACTCGAGCCGCCCGAGTTTCCCGGTGAGCCCGCGTGACGCCGATTGCACGAGCGCTCCTCCTCGGACGAAGTCGCGCAGGAGTTGCTCGTCCGCCGCACCATCGGTCGGGCCGTGCAACACCGTGTCGACCCGTCCGACGAGGAAGGCGGAACCCCCGGCGTGATCGACGTCGAAGTGTGTGAGGACAAGGATGTCGACGTGCCCAATTCCCAGGGTCGCCAGGCATTCGCGCATCGGTGTTTCCGTCCTGCCCGTATCGAACACCGCGACCACCCCGGCGTCCCGCACCACGACGGCGTCCCCCTGCCCGACGTCACACTGGGCCCAGGACCAATCCGCCGGGGCGGTCGTCCACGCGATTCGACTGGCGCCGACCGTCACCGAGAGACCAATCGTGGCGGCGGCGAGGGCCAACACCGCACCGAGGGCGCGAAAACGTGGGCGAAGCGCCAGCACGATGCCGAGCGACACGACCGCCGCGAGTACGATTCCGTCGGTTCCCGGCGGCCAGGGAATTCGCGCAACGGGAAAGGCCGCAAAGGTTCGCGCCACGAACGCGATCGCTCCGGCCGCCAACGACGCGATGGCGAGCAGTCCGTCTGACAGCGGCGGGATGGGCGTCGCGAGGATAGAGAGCAGTCCGGTGACGGTCGCCAGCGGAACAAACGGCTCGGCGAGAACATTCGCGATCACACCGTAGGTCGGTATCGAGGGGGAAAACACCAGGATGATGGGCTGGCACGCGATCGCGGCGCTCAGCGGAATAGACACGAGGAGCGCCACCGCTTCCGGAAGCCATCGCTGCAATTCGGTGGCTAAGGGTCGCGCGATGACGAGCAGCCCCAGCGTCGCGGCGACCGATAGCGCGAACCCGATCGAGTGAGACAGCGTCGGGTCAAACACGAGAGAGACCACCACCGCGGCACACAGAGCCGACACACCCGCCACGGGGCTTCCCCACACCAGCACACCCAGTCCGATTGCGGCCATGATGGACGATCGAATAACACTCGGTTCCGGGCCGACCAGGATGACAAAGAGTGCCAGGGCGAGAAACCCGGCCGCGACCCGACCGCCGAGTGGCGCGCCGCACACGGCTGCGACGCCGAACGCGAGACCGACCACGATCGCACAGTTCGCCCCGCTCACCGCCATCAGGTGAGTCAGGGACGTGATGCGCATCGCCTCGATGAGGGACTCGGGGATTGCGTCCGTGTTTCCGAGCACGAGTCCCGGTACCAGCGCACCGGCGTCCCCCGCCCAGCGGCCGGCCCGCTCGAGAAAAGCCGCATGAACATCGGCCACCCACGGAAACAGCGGCTCGCGTGGTTGTCGATACCCCACGTCCTGGGTCAACCACCCGGCGAACACCCACGCGACGGCGGCCGGCACGGCCAACACGGGAATGTGCCGAATCACAGGGTGATTTTGTCGCGCATCCCCGCCAGAGTGAGGTCGCCAATCCCGGGCACGTCGAGCAGTTCCTCGATGCTGGAAAACGGTCCGTTCGCGTCGCGATAGGCGACGATTCGTTCGGCGAGGGTCGGACCGATGCGCGGTAGATTCTCGAAGTCGTCAGGTGATGCGTTGTTGATGTTGACCTTGGTGGGTTGTGCGGTTCGAGACGACTGTGGACCGCCGCTCGTGCCGATCACCAGTTGTTCTCCGTCCTGAACAATCCGAGCGAGGTTGACCGATGCGGGGTCGGCCTTGGCGGTGAGGCCCCCGGCTAACGCCACGGCGTCCATCACCCGTGAGTCAGGGGGCAACTCGTACACACCGGGGTTCACTACCGCGCCGACCACCTGAACGAACAGTGTCCCCGCCGCAGGACCCGTCGGGAGACCCTCGGATGAAACACCGTCGGGCGGCGGTGCCACCACGGTTTCCCCCGCCCCACTGGTCGCGTTGGACCACAGTGAACCGGTGAGTGCGACTGCGGCGACCCCAGCGCCCGCAGCGATGAGCAGTTTGCGGCGGGAAACCGGATTTTCGGGAACCGCTTTGACAAACCATTCGACCATGCGCTCACGTTAGCCAGTGGCGGTTCGGCCAGAGTGGTCACGCGGGTGGGCTGTGGAGAAATTAATCGGACGTGACGATGTTGACGAGTTTCGGCGGGCGTACAATCGTCGTCCGAATAGTTTTTCCCGTCAGGACTCCCGTAACCGCGGCCAAGGCGAGTTCCGCCAACTCGCTCTCGGAAATGTTCGGCGCAACCTCGAGCCGTTCCTTGACCTTGCCGTTAATCTGGACAATCGCGGTGACGGTACTGTCGACTGTCAACGACGGGTCGGCCTCGGGGAATCTCTGAAGCCCCACGAACGGCTCGTGTCCCAGCAGCGACCACATGTCTTCGGCGACGTGCGGAGCGAACATCGACAGGCCGAGCGCGACCACTTCGGCCGCTTCGCGCACGGCGGGATCCGCCGGACCAGCCCCCGAGTCGATTTCCTTGCGGACCTGGTTCACGAGATCCATCAATCGCGCCACCACCACATTGAACTTGTAGCTCTCGACCGAGTTGCCGACGTCCGCGAGGAACTTGTGGGTGACGCGACGGAGTGACGCCGCTCCGCCGGCCGCATCCGCACCGACCGCGCTCGTGACGTCCTGCGCGACGCGCCAAGCGCGGGCGAGGAACTTGTGGGATCCCGTTACCGACACGTCCTGCCAGTCGATGTCGTCTTCGGGCGGGCCCGCGAACGCCATCGTCAATCGCACCGCGTCCACCCCGAACTTGTCGAGTTCTTCGCCGAAGAACACGATGTTGCCCTTCGACTTGGACATTTTGGCGCCGTCCAGAATCACCATGCCCTGATTCAACAGAGAGGTGAACGGCTCGTCGAAGTCGAGGTAACCGAGGTCGAACAACACTTTGGTAATGAAGCGCGCGTACAGCAGGTGGAGAATCGCGTGTTCGACGCCACCGACGTACTGGTCAACCGGTGCCCACTTCTTCACCGCGTCCACGTCGAACGCGCGGGTGTCGTCGTGGGGCGATAGGAAACGCAAGAAGTACCAGGACGAATCGACGAACGTGTCCATCGTGTCCGCGTCGCGCAGAGCCGGTGACCCGTCGCGCGGGTCGGGGACGTTGACCCAATCCGTCGCCGCCCCGAGGGGCGATGACCCCTTCGGCCGAAGATCGAGACCGTCAGTGGGTGGCAACGTAACCGGCAACTGGTCCGACGGGACCGGAATCTCGGCCCCATCCGCGCCGTGAATAATCGGAATCGGCGTTCCCCAAAAACGTTGGCGCGAAATTAGCCAGTCGCGCAGGCGGTACGTGGTCGCACCTTTTCCGGCACCCGCCTTTTCGAGTATCTCGGTGATGGCCGCGATTGCCTCGGCCTTGTTGAGTCCGTCGAGCGGCCCCGAGTTGATGTGCGGGCCGTCTCCGGTCGTCGCCACACCGTTGGTCGCGGGGTCAAGCGGTTCCTCGGACGGAACATCGACGACGACGCGAACCGGTAAGTCGAACTTGAGAG
>JAULYU010000120.1:0-5267 GCA_032117735.1 Microbacteriaceae bacterium | reverse complement strand
CACGAGTTCTGATCGTCGACCCCGTGGCCGAACGCACGAGCGATGTCGCGGATGGCGTTCTTGGGCCGATAGGTGATGACGTTGGCGACCTGGGCGGCGTTTCGTCGACCGTATTTCTCGAACACGTACTGAATGACTTCTTCGCGGCGGTCGGTGTCGAAGTCGACGTCGATGTCGGGTGGTTCGTCGCGCAGCGCCGAGAGAAATCGCTCAAACGGCAGTCCGTAAGCGATCGAGTCGACCGCGGTGATGTCCAGCGCGTAACAGACGGCCGAATTCGCCGCACTGCCGCGGCCCTGGCACAGAATCCGACGCGACCGCGCGAACTGCACGATGTCGTGCACGATGAGGAAGTACCCGGGGAAGTCAAGTTCGTCGATGACGGTGAGTTCCCGTTCGATGCGCTCAATCACGTCGGTCCCCGCGTTCGGGTACAGGCGGGGGACCGCTTCCCAGACGAGTTCCCGCAGGCGCCCCATGACGGTCTGACCGTCGGGCAGGTCGAACTTCGGCAGGTTCGGTGTCGCTCGTTTGAGTTCGAACGCGCATTCGCGCGCGATGCGGACGCTCTCGGCGACCGCGCCCGGAAAACGCGTGAACAGCCGGTCCATTTCGGTGGGAGACCGCAGTCGGTTGGCGGGACCCGCCGGCAGATACCCGTCGTGATCGTCGAGCGACCGGCGACTTCCGAGGGCCGCGAATGCGGTGAATAGTTCGAATTCCGACGGGAGCGCGTAGTGCACGTTCCCCGTCGCCACAACGGGCAGTTCCCGTTCCCGCGCGAGTTCGGCGAGGACGTCGTTGTGGACGTCGTCGAGGGGAACACCGCGATGCCACAGTTCGACGACGACGGAATCGCTTCCAAACCGTTCGATCAGTTCGTCGAGGGCAATCCCGGCACGGCGAATGTCGGCGGCGGACGGCAGCGACCCCTCGGGTAAATGTGTTCGAACTGGACCGCGTCGGCATCCCGTCAGAACAGTCCACTCGCCGTTCGCCCGCGTGGCAAGGTCGTCGAGGTCGTATCGCGGTTCGTGTTTCGCACCACCCGACAGGTGTGCTTCGGTGATGGCGCCAGCAAGCCGGTGGTACCCCGCCTGTCCGCGTGCGAGGACAAGCAGGTGTTCGTCGGTGTCGCCGCGCAGGGTGAGCTCTGAGCCGAAGATGGTCGGCAACCCCGTTCCCTCGGCGGCTTCGGCAAAGCGAGCGGCTCCGTGGAATCCGTCGTGGTCGGTGAGGGCGAGTCCCGACAGCCCGAGTCGCACCGCTTCGGTGACGAGTCGTTCCGGTGGGGACACGCCGTCGAGGAAACTGAAGGCGCTGTGTGCGTGCAGTTCGGCGTACTCGACCATCAGTCGTACCGCGCTTCGATCGTCCAGGTGTCACCGTCGGACAACAGCACCCACGCGCCACCGCGATCGTCAATGACTTGCAGTCGGTATCGCAACATCCCGCCGGTCCACCATCGTTCGGCGATAGGCCACGGACCGCTCCATTCGACGATGTTGCGAGTTCGCCCCTCGAAT
Organism: Microbacteriaceae bacterium; assembly: GCA_032117735.1. Lineage (GTDB taxonomy): Bacteria > Actinomycetota > Actinomycetes > Actinomycetales > Microbacteriaceae > MWH-TA3. The sequence goes on along the minus strand of JAULYU010000120.1, from coordinate 3,741 downwards.
TCGAGGACGCGCGGTGGTTCCCCGAACAGTTCGGCGGGCGCAATAACCGTGCGCCCCCGCACAACGACGGTCGGACGATCCCGGTACACGGTCGTCGGCAACAGCGCCGCGAGGTGCCCCGGCCACGGTTCGGTCACTCGGCGTTCGATGACGGGTTTGTCGCCCCAGGGGCTCAAGACCTCGCGATCGGCGAGGGTTCGCCCACCCGTGACGGTGGCGGTGAGCACGCCGTCGTGCCCGAGGATGCTCTGGACACGGGACAGCACCGAGTGGATGCGGTCACCCGCCGGTTCACCCCACAGCGCCGGTTCGTAGCGACTGATGTGGGCGAGCTGGTCGGGCGCGATGCGAACGCGCACGATGCCGTCGCCCGCAAAACCCTCGGTGCTCGTGTCGGTCGTGAATCGGGCGATCGAATCGAGTTGCCACCGCACCCGGTCAACGACGTCGGATGCGGTGAACGACCGCGGGTGTGCCCAACAGCGTTCGTGTTCGTCGCCGCGTTCCGTGGACAGCGTCACCCACACCGCGGTGCAGACGAATCGCGCGCGGGCGAGGGTGTCGATGAATTCGTCGGCTACGGCACGAATGGTGAACGCGAGTTCGTCGGCGCGGACAATCGCGGGTTCGCACTCGACGACTCGGGCGTAGTCGACGGGCACGTCGCGGGGAATGACGGGGGAGTCGTCGTGGCCGGCCGCCGATCGGTGCAGCAGTTCTCCGGCGACGCCGAATCGGTCACGCACCGCCCCCGCGTCCAGCGCCGCGAACGAACCCAGCGTCGTGATGCCCAATCGCCGCAGCAACCCGACGAGGTCGGTGTCGCCCACCCGGTCGACGGACAGCGGCGCGAGAAATTCCGCCGAGCCACCCGTCGGCACGATGCGCACGGGGTCGGCCCGGGTCGCTGCGGTGACCGCGGTGAACAACCCGTCGGCGATGCCGATGCGGGCATCGGGGTGAACCGCCCGCAGTGCCGCCGCCGCCAAATCTTCGCCCCGGTAGTACCGTGCCGGTCCGCGCGCACCCATCGCGATGCGCCCCGGTCGCAACACCCGCACCAACGGCACCGTGTTCTCGACCGACACGATGACGGGGTCGAAGTGTCGGACGGCCGCGGATTCGTCCTCGAATCGGTCGGACCACCCCGGAATGTCGACAACGAGAACCCGGGTCACGACACGACTCGCAGTCGTCGAACGGGGGCAATCGAATCCGCCTCACGGTCGAGCGGCCACGGGAGGACGCCGTTCTTCACGACACCCCGAACCGACGCCCGCAGATGAATGTCACGTGACGACAGCACCCCGTGTCCGTCGCCGACACCGTGGTTCACCACCGATGTCACCTCGATGCGAGCGGTCGCCCCCGGCCAATCACCCAGCACGACGAGAACCGTTCCCGTGCGGTGTGCGAGGGCCGTGACGCGCGCGGCGCTCGTGGGGGACAATCCGTGTGGCGACCGCGCCAAAACGACGCTGAAGCCGTCACAGACGGCGCCGACAACGGTCGCCCAGTGTTCTTTCGGGTTCGGAATGGACACGAACCTCTCGAGCGAAATGCCGGCGCACGCAACCGCTTCGATTCCGAGGTGGGGGAATCCGATCGCGGCGCACCACCCCGATTCCCGCACCGATTCGACGGCCAGACCCAGCGCCAAACTGAAGGACGGGGAAATCGAATAGACACCGCCGGGAACCAAACCGCCCCCAATCAACGGGGACAGCGCGGGGTGCACGGGAAGGCGAGGGACGACTTTCGTCCCCTCCATCTCGCGAATCTTGTCGCGCAACGCCGATACTTCGAACATATGTTCGAATGTACCTTGTGCCGCGGACATTAATCAACAGCCGCCCCGCACCCTGAATCTTTCCACATCGCCCGGCACCACAAAAATGCGCGGTGAAACGAGCCATAACCATGGCATTACCCAGCAAAAGGAGTAAAATTGCCACATGAGCGAGATGACCAGAACAATTCTGAAGGGTTTACGTCACGGGATATTCCTCGGTATGACCGGGAACCGGACGCGGCTGAGGGCGATGCGCGTCGAAATCGAGCAGCTCCAAAAGCGGCTTTCGTTATCCGAAATACCCGATCAGTCGAGCGACGCGAAACGGACGCGAGCCTAATCGCAATCAGCACCCAGTTCAGCGGCCCTTTACCTCCCGCCTCAATGCTGCGCGAATACGACGAGCTCGTCCCAGGAACCGCCGCCGCGCTCCTCGAAGCGCATCTAGCTAAGGAATCTGCGACTACCGAGGCATTGACACGTCTAACTCGCGCGGAGTCAACTGCCGTCCGAGTAGGAACGTGGGGGAGCGTGATTGTCGCGGTTGTCGGGATAACCATGGGCTTGACACTTATAGCCCTCCAACAGAACCTGATCGCCATTGCGGCTCTCATTCCCGGAATTCTTGCGGCGATAACGGGACTGGTGGCCGAGATCAAAACGAATAGCCGAATGCCATGAAAAAGGCCCCGAACCGTTTCCGATCCGGGGCCATCGCGTGCGCGAAGGGGGACTTGAACCCCCACGCCCCTAAGGGCACTAGCACCTCAAGCTAGCGCGTCTGCCATTCCGCCACCCGCGCGCGAGTCGCATTGCTGCAACGAGTCACCACCATACCAGCATTCGTTGTGCCACAACAACGCTACGGTGGAGGCGTGACCGAGCACCACCCTGACCTGTCCGAGACGGCGCGCATCGCCCGCGACCTCATCCGTTTCGACACGTCGAACTGGGGGAACGGTGTCGCCAATTCCGAAACCGAGACCGCCCACTACGTCGGCGACTACCTCACGAAACTCGGTCTCGACGTCACCTACATCGACTCCGAGCCGGGCCGCACATCCGTCATCACGCGCGTTGCCGGCGCGAACCCCGAACTTCCTGCCCTTGTCGTTCACGGGCACCTGGATGTCGTTCCCGTCGATGCCGATCGCTGGAGCGTCGACCCGTTCGCGGGCGAAATCCGTGACGGCATGTTGTGGGGACGCGGGGCGGTCGACATGAAGGACATGGACGCGATGATGCTCACGGCACTCCGTGAAATCCTCGAGAGCGGCAAGAAACCCAACCGCGACCTCATCGTCGCGTTCTTCGCCGACGAAGAAAACGGTGGGGAATACGGTTCGCACTACGTCGTCACGAAACACCCTGAATTGTTCGCCGGCGCAACCGAGGCTATTAGCGAGGTCGGCGGGTATTCCGTCACCATCGGCGAGCGCCGCGCCTACCTGTTGCAGACGGGCGAGAAGGCGTTGGTGTGGGCGACCCTGACCGCGCGGGGCACGGCGGCACACGGTTCGCGGGTGATGCCGAACAACGCGGTCACGAAACTGGCCGAGGCGGTCGTGACACTTGGTCGCGAACAATGGCCGGTTCGGATGACACAAACGACAACCGCGTTGGTCGCTGCCGTCGCCGAGATTCTGGGGCTCGATCCGGCGGGCGACCCCCGCGAGATTATCCGCGCGACCGGGCTTGCTGCGGGTTTCCTCGAACCGTCCCTCTCGGCTACCAGTAACCCGACGCAACTATCCGCCGGCTACAAACACAACGTGATTCCCGACACCGCGAGCGCCGCGATTGATATTCGCCCCCTTCCGGGCGACGAGGACGCGGTATTGGCGCGGGTGCGCGAACTGGTCGGTCCCGATATCGAGGTTTCCGTCGCGACACAGGACATTGGACTCGAGAATACGTTCGATGCGCCCATTGTCGATGCGATGGCGAGG
>JAULYU010000119.1:0-4090 GCA_032117735.1 Microbacteriaceae bacterium | reverse complement strand
TTTCTTCGGTGACGCGTGGGAACGCGCGTGCGCCCTGCGGGACGTCGGTGTCGACGTGCTCGTCGTCGACACGGCGAACGGTGACTCGGTCGGCGTTCTCGACATCGTGAAAAAGCTCAAGTCCGACACATCGTTCGACCACATCGACATCATCGGCGGAAACGTCGCAACCGAAGACGGTGCCGCCTCACTCATCGCGGCGGGCGTGGACGCGGTCAAGGTCGGAGTCGGCCCCGGTTCGATCTGCACCACCCGCGTCGTCGCGGGGGTCGGGGTCCCACAAATCACCGCCATTTACGAAGCCGCCAAGGCGGCTCGTGCAGCGGGGGTCCCCGTGATTGCGGACGGCGGATTGCAGTATTCGGGGGACATCGCCAAAGCGCTCGTCGCGGGCGCCGATGTCGTCATGCTCGGATCACTTCTCGCCGGCACCGATGAAAGCCCCGGCGATCTCGTGTTCGAAAACGGCAAGCAGTTCAAGGCCTATCGCGGAATGGGGTCGCTCGGTGCACTCCAGACGCGTGGCACCGCGACGTCGTATTCACGCGACCGCTATTTCCAGGCCGATGTCCCCAGCGACGACCAACTCATCGCCGAGGGTATCGAAGGGCGAGTGGCCTACCGCGGCCCGCTCGCGTCCATGATGTACCAGTTGCTGGGGGGATTGCGTCAGTCGATGTTTTACACCGGCGCCCGCACCATCACCGACCTCAAGGCGAACGGAAAGTTCGTTCGGATCACCCCCGCCGGTCTCAAGGAATCTCACCCGCACGACATTCAGATGATTGTCGAAGCCCCGAACTACAAGCGTTAGGCGACCACCGTGTCAGACATCGAAATTGGTCGCGCCAAGCGCGGTCGGCGGGCCTATTCGTTCGACGACATCGCGGTCGTCCCCAGCCGACGGACGCGAGACCCCGAAGCGGTGAGCACCGCCTGGTCGATCGACGCGCACAAGTTTGATATTCCGGTTCTGGCCGCACCGATGGATTCGGTCGTGTCGCCGCGAACGGCAATCACCATCGGAAAGCTCGGTGGGGTCGGAGTGCTCAATCTGGAGGGACTGTGGACGCGCTACGACAAGCCCGAATCGATCATCGAGCGCATCCGAGAACTCCCGGTGGATATCGCCACAGCCGAGATGCAGAAAATCTACGCAGAGCCGATCAAGCCTGAACTCATCGTGCAGCGGCTCGCGGAAATCCGCGACGCGGGTGTTCCCGTGGCCGGCGCTCTCAGCCCGCAGCGCACCGCCGAGCTCACCGACACCGTGATGCGCGCCGGCGTTGATCTCTTTGTCATTCGTGGAAACACGGTCAGCGCCGAACACGTGTCGCCGTCGGGCGAACCACTCAATCTCAAACAGTTCATCTATGAACTCGACGTTCCCGTCATTGTCGGCGGAGCGGCGACCTACACCGCGGCGCTCCACCTCATGCGGACGGGGGCCGCCGGCGTTCTGGTGGGCTTCGGTGGTGGCGCAGCGTCGACCACCCGAACCTCGCTCGGTGTCGAGGTCCCGATGGCGACCGCGGTTGCGGATGTCGCGGGCGCTCGCCGAGATTACATGGACGAATCGGGCGGCCGTTACGTTCACGTCATCGCTGACGGCGGACTCGGCCTGTCGGGAGACATCGTCAAGGCAATCGCGATGGGCGCTGATGCGGTCATGTTGGGCACGACACTGGCTCGTGCGACGGACACTCCCGGCGACGGTTGGCACTGGGGACAGGAGGCGTATCACGCCGACCTGCCGCGCGGCAATCGCGTCTGGGTCGGACAGATCGGCCCGCTCGAGGAAGTCTTGTTCGGGCCTTCTCGACACGCAAACGGTCAATCCAACCTCATCGGCGCCCTGCGGCGCGCGATGGCGACAACGGGATACAGCGACCTGAAGGAGTTCCAGCGGGTCGAGGTCGTCGTCGACCCGACGGGTTGAGTAGACGTCGATGACGCGCGCGTGGTGGGCGATGGCCCGGCGTCCCCGCTGGCTCGCGGGGCTGATGGCGTGCCTGGTGTTGGCGGGAGTTTTCGCCGCTCTGGCACAGTGGCAAATCGAACGCGCGGTGGCCGAGGCGACGATTGTCGAGGTCGACACCGAGACGCCCGTCCCGCTCGAATCGATCCTCAATCCGGGTGAAGTCATGGGTCTCGCCGATGGCGGCCGACGCGTCGTCGTGACCACGACCTGGGCTCAGGAGCGCGCGGTGGTTCTCGATCGACGGCAGGGGAGTGACAACGGCAGTTGGCTCGTCGTGAACAGCCGGACGTCGGACGGGGCGTGTCTGCCCGTGGCGGTCGGGTGGGCGCCCACCGTTGATTCCGGTGAGTTCGTGTTCATCGACGATTCGCCCTCCACTCTGGTGGGCCGGCTGGTTCCCAGTGACGATCCGGTCACGGGCGATTACGACAACGGGCGGTTGACCGTTGTCTCGGCCGCTGACCTGGTTAATCGATGGGAGTGCGACGCAATCTACGATGCGTTCCTCGTCCTTGACGACGCCCCCGCGCCGCTCGAACACATCCTGTCGGTCAGACCGCTACCGCAGGCCGCGCTCAACTGGTTGAACATCTTTTACGCGATCGAATGGATTCTGTTCGCCGGCTTTGCCTTGTACTTCTGGTACCGCCTCGTGAAGGACGCCGTCGAACGCGAGGCGGACGAGTTGGCTCAGGCGCAACCGTAGAATTAGCCCATGGCAATTGTTGTGCGCGAGAAAGCCCTTAAAGCGGAGAAGACATTTCGAATCTCTGCCACCATCACCGGCAGCATGCTCTTGCTGTTGACGCTAGAGATGGTTCTCAAATACGGGTTTGGCGTGGAAATCGAAGCGGGTGGACCGTTCGGTTTCCTGGCTCTCGTTCCCACCGACACGGTCGTCGCCATCAACATCTCGACCTGGATCCTGATAGTTCACGGGTGGCTCTATGTGTTCTATCTGGTCACGTGTTTCCAGTTGTGGACCGCGATGCGATGGCCCATCACCTACTTCCCCCTCCTCGCCCTCGGCGGGGTCGTCCCGTTCCTGTCGTTTTTCACGGAGGGCCTCGTTCGACGGCAGGTCGCCAAGGACCTTCAGTGACCCGTCATCGGCCGGTCCTGGTCGTCGACTTCGGAGCGCAGTATGCGCAGTTGATCGCCCGGCGCGTCCGTGAGGCCCGCGTCTACAGCGAGGTCGTCCCCCACACCATCACCGCGGCCGAGGTCGCCGAGCGACAGCCGCTCGCCATCATCCTGTCGGGTGGACCGTCCAGTGTTTACGAGCCGGGTTCACCCAGTCTCGACCCCGGCATCGTCGCACTGGGGATCCCGGTGCTGGGCATCTGCTACGGGTTTCAGGTCATGGCTCAGCAGCTCGGCGGTGTGGTCGCGAATACGGGACTGCGTGAATACGGTGCAACCGAAGCGCGCGTCACGGGCGGAGTTCTCTTTGCCGACCAGCCCGCCTCGCAAACCTGTTGGATGAGCCACGGCGATCGGGTCGAAACGGCGCCCCCGGGTTTCACGGTCACCGCCTCGACTGACGCGACCCCGGTCGCCGCCTTCGAAAACACGGACACCCGCATGTTCGGCGTGCAGTGGCACCCCGAGGTGCTGCATTCGGATTTCGGTCAGCGAGTGCTGGAAAACTTCTTGTGGAACGGTGCGGGAATTGCCCCCGACTGGACCAGCGGAAACGTCATTGACGAGCAGGTCGCGGCGATTCGCGAACAGGTGGGCGAGGACCTCGTCATCTGCGGGCTGTCGGGCGGTGTCGATTCAGCGGTGGCCGCGGCTCTCGTTCACAAAGCCGTGGGAGATCAACTCATTTGTGTGTTTGTCGATCACGGTTTGTTGCGATCAGGCGAGCGCGACCAGGTTGAGCGCGATTTCGTTGCCGCGACCGGCGTTCGTCTCGTTACCATCGACGTCGCCGAAAAGTTCCTCGCGGAACTTGCGGGGGTAACAGACCCCGAAGAGAAACGCAAAACCATCGGTCGGGAATTCATCCGCGCATTCGAAACCGCCGAAGCCGACCTCGTCGCCGAAGCGGCGAACGCGGGCAAAAAGGTGCGATTCCTCGTGCAGGGAACGCTCTATCCCGATGTT
>JAULYU010000118.1:0-5696 GCA_032117735.1 Microbacteriaceae bacterium | reverse complement strand
CACTGCCGGGGTGGCAGGTCGAGACCCTGGGCGACGACATCGTCTGGATGTGGATTGATGACAACGGGCTGCTGCGCGCGCTCAACCCCGAAGCGGGACTGTTCGGGGTTGCTCCCGGCACCAGCGAAGCGACCAACCCCGTCGCGATCCAGACACTCTGGGGGAACACCGTGTTCACCAACGTCGCGTTGACCGACGACGGCGATGTGTGGTGGGAGGGGCTCACCAAAGACAAGCCCGACCACCTCATCGACTGGACCGGAGCCGAGTGGACTCCGGCCAGCGGAACCCCCGCCGCGCACCCCAACGCCCGCTTCACCGTGGCGATGGACCAGTGCCCGACTGCGGCGAGCGAATGGTCCGACCCGCGCGGAGTCGTCGTCGACGCGATTGTGTTCGGAGGACGCCGCTCGGACACCATGCCCCTCGTCACCGAAGCGCGCTCGTGGACGCACGGCGTGTACCTCGGTGCAACGATGGCATCCGAACGCACCGCGGCCGCCGAGGGCGTCCTCGGCGAACTGCGCCGCGACCCCTTCGCGATGTGGCCGTTCACCGGCTACAACGTCGGCGAGCACTGGGCGCACTGGCTGTCGATCGGTGAGCGCCTGCGGGTCTCAGGGCGCTTCCCCCGAATCTTCCACGTGAACTGGTTCCGCCGGGGCGACGCCGGAGAATTTCTGTGGCCGGGCTTCGGAGACAACGTTCGCGTCGTCAAGTGGATGATGGACCGATTGCGCGGCGAAATCAGCGGTGTGGACAGCCCCGTCGGAACTCTGCCTCACCCGACGGACGTCGATTTGAGCGGGCTCGATTTAAGTGCGTCTGCGGCGAACGCGATCCTCACCGTTGATGCAGCGGAGATTGAAGCCGATGCGCGCGATGTTCAATCGCTGCTCACTCTGGTCGGGTCGACGGTTCCGCCGGAAGTCTGGGCAGAAAACGCGACAACCATTTCCCAGTGTGCTCGCTAAACAAACCTTGGTATCCTCTTTACTTTTTCTATGCTGAAAGGTAACTTAATCCGCATAAATTAACGTCAGGAGCATTCCATGAAGCGCTTTTTCAGTCTTGTGACCCTTGCCGGCCTCACTGTCTTTGCACTGATTTCGACTAGCACAGCGACCGCAGTCGGGTTCGAGGACGGGTTACCTAGCCAACAATCTCTCGACACCGAGTCTGACCCGAATCAGGGCCGCTGGCACGAAATGGAGGGTGGTGTTGACAATCGCCCTTACGTGACCGCTTTCTCCGTGATCAACCCCGGGGAAGATCCGGTCGTCATCGTTGCACCCGGCAACACGGATCCAACTATTTTTTATGACCGGCCCGCCGGCAAACTTGTCATCACAATCGAGCCTTACAACCTCTGTAAAGAGGGCGAAACCCCGACAGCCGGCGTTTGTTACGCAACGCCAAATCGAATGGCGCTCACTATCGGGTATTCCAAAGGTTCCGGTCAGGCCGGCTACAATTTTGACGCACCCACCCAAAGCAACGGATCGTCCGCTCAAGCGCTCACGGACAATTCAGGCGACGCCATCGACATTACCGAAGACACCGTGTTCGACGTGACGCTCACGCTCAACACCATCGGAACACAACTGCGGTGGGCGCAAATGTACGGTCACCCTGAGCTCTGGGAACCGAGCAACCTTGGCTCGGACAATGCGACGGTTCGGTTCCGCATGCGCCCGGCCGTGAGCGATGTTCTCACCACCAACATGAATCAGTCCTGTTGGCAGATTTCCCCGCGTGACGGCGACCCAACATGCCCGGTTGAGGCACCGGACGAATCACCACTTCGCGCGAACATCATGTTCTCCCTCGAGGAGGGTTATGGTGAGGACCTCACTGGGGCGGTGTTTGGTGTTTCGCGCGCGCTGAGCGGAGAATTCTGCAACGGCTACTACGCTTCGACCACGGATGGGTCAAACCCCTATTGTCGCAAAGAGGCAAGCCCCACGAACCCCATCATGGAATTCCAGATGATCGGTTTTCACTACCAAAAAGGCCACACGGGCGACGACGATTTTCTCAATGAGGGAACACTCGAGGCATTTCTTCCGGCAGCAATGTTGATGAATACCTACGGGCTCTTGCCCGAAGATGCCGCGACGGCGTTCTCCGTTGCCCGCGCAAAGAAGGGCAACTGGGCTGACTCCGTCGGCACCTTTGATACTCCCGTCTTTGATGTGTGGACGTCCAGCGAAAACGGATCCGACGGAATCATGATGACCATCACGGGCGTGACCTACAGTGCCCCGAAGTTCACCGTGAAACGAAAGAGCAAGGTCATGTCCGTCAGGTACTCGCGGTCGGGAACAGTCGGTACCTTCAAGACGACTCAAAAGGCGTGCACCAAGAAAAAGCCGTGTGTTGTGTCAATCTATGAACTCGCGAGCGAACTCTTCGACCCGACCCTGGGAGAGCCCGTGATCACGAAAACGGTCAAATCCGCTTCCATTTCGGTGAAAACCCCCAGCGGTATCGCTAGCGACGGAGATCGCTTCCTTATCAGAGTGACGCGCCCCAGCGGAGCCCTGATCAATTCGACCACCGTTGATTGAGGGGAATTTCGTAACGAAATCGTCACCGGAATTAGCCCTGGTTAGTCCCGGGATGCGGGTAAATTTTTAGTCATGCACCGACCTTCGCTGTTTTTCGCGGCACGATTGTTTGCTCCCGCAGCGCTCGTCGTCGTGGTCCTGGCGGGGTGTGCGCCGACGACAGCGCCGACGACAGCGCCGACGACCAGTGAATCGGCGTCGCCCACCGAACCGACGGTAGAACCGACGACTCCCGTCGTCACCGAGACGTTCACAGCGCCGGCCGACTGTTCTGAGATTCTGCCTCCCGCCAGCATCGCCCAATTCGAGTCGGACGGAATCACGCTGTTGGCGGGCCCCGGTGGAAAATACGGTGACGAATTAATCACCGACCCCACGCCCGAAACCGTGGCGGGCGGAATCTCGTGCTATTTCGGCGTCGACAACGAAGACCTCAACGCCCTTACCGTGTCCTACCTCGTGTCCGCAGTGTCGCTGGATGCCACCCTGCGCGCCGAGGTGATCGCCGACCTCACTGCCCAGGGACTCGTGCAATCTACCGACGAACGCGGTGACGTCGCGTTCGGAGTTCTGGGTGGAAGTGCCGGCCAAACCACCGCGAACTACAACATCATCGCCGTCGACTCGTGGATCTCGGTGATTTCGTCCAAGGGCGGCGAAAAAGCGTTTCTCGCTGCGGTGGAACTCGCCAACGCGGTCCACCTCAACACCTACGAATAGTTCGTGACGTCCGACCTTCTGGCGGGAGTCCACCCGAGTTGGCTCCCGGCGTTCGACCGGGTCTCGCAGGTGTTGACGGACATCGGGGACCTAATAGACGCCGAGCGCGAAGCGGGTCATGCAATCGCCCCACATTTCGCCGACATTTTTCGTGCCTTTCGTCAACCACTCGACTCGGTTCGCGTGGTTATTGTCGGTCAAGACCCTTACCCGACCCGCGGGCATGCAGTGGGGCTCGCGTTTTCGACTGCCCGCGAGGTGCGCCCGATTCCACGAAGCCTCGCGAACATCTATCGCGAATTGCACGACGACCTCGGCATCTCGCCGTCCGCTCACGGCGACATTTCGCGCTGGGTCGACCAGGGCGTGTTGCTTATCAACACGTCGTTGACCGCGCGCGAGGGCGACGCGGGGTCGCACCGCTCGTGGCCGTGGAAAGACATCACCGGTGCGGCGCTAAAGTTGCTGGCGGATCGGGGCGACCCGCTGGTCGCGATTCTGTGGGGTCGCGACGCCCAATGGGCACAACCGTTCTTGCCCGGCGTCGCCACTGTCGAATCGGCTCATCCCTCGCCGTTGTCGGCACACCGTGGGTTTTTCGGTTCGCGGCCGTTCTCGCGGGTCAACGACCTGCTCGTCTCCCAGGGCGGCGACCCGATTGACTGGCGCGTTTAGAATCGCAACCATGAGTGCTGTGGTGTTTCGACCCGTCGCGGACGGCGATGTGGCGGCCGTGCTCGACATCTACAACCACTACATCCAGACGTCGACCGTCACCTTCGACCTCGACACCTGGTCGGTCGAGGACATGACCCACAAGATCCACACGGTCGCGGATCTGGGGATGCCATTCATCGTGGCGGAACTCGAGGGCAACGTCGTCGGCTACGCGTACCTGTCGACGTTCCGCGAGAAGGCGGCGTACGACACGACCATGGAGAACACGCTGTACCTGAGGGACAGTGCCTGCGGGGTCGGAATCGGGCGTTTGCTGCTGGCGGAGCTGCTGCGGCTCGGAGTCGAGTCCAGGGTTCGTGAGGTCATCGCCGTCATCGCCAACACCGCCGATGCGGCGCCTTCGATTCGGCTTCACGTGAGCGCGGGATTCGCTCGCGTGGGCGAGATGGACCGCGTTGGCCGCAAATTCGACGAGTGGATCGGTGTCGTGATGATGCAGAAGTCGCTTGTTACCGACTAAGTCCTTTCGTTACGGAGTGTTTCGCGACCGCTAGCGCGACTTCGGTGCGCTCTCTACGGTGGGGGTAACCCAACCGAAGGAGCCCACATGTCGTGGAAGTTTGAAACCCAACAGATTCACGCGGGTGCTGCACCGGATCCCGTCACGAATGCGCGGGCCGTTCCCATCTACCGCACCACCGCGTACGTGTTCAACGACTCGGACCACGCGAAAAATCTTTTCGCGCTCGCGGAATTCGGCAACATTTACACCCGCATCATGAACCCGACCCAGGACGTCGCCGAGCAGCGCATCACCGCGCTCGAAGGCGGGACCGCATCACTGTTGGTGTCGTCGGGTTCGGCGGCAACGACCTATGCCGTGCTCAACATTGCGGGGGCCGGCGACCACATCGTCTCGTCGTCGAGCATCTACGGCGGAACCTACAACCTGTTCCATTACACGCTCGCAAAACTCGGCATCGAGGTGACGTTCGTCAACGACCAGGACAACCTCGACGAGTGGAAAGCCGCCGTTCGCCCCAACACCAAGTTGTTCTTTGGCGAGACGATTGCGAACCCACGAATCAACATCCTTGACATCGAGGGCGTCTCGAAGGTTGCACACGATGCTGGTGTTCCGCTCATTGTCGATAACACGATTGCCACCCCATACCTGATTCGTCCGTTCGAGCACGGGGCCGACATCATCATTCACTCGGCTACCAAGTTCCTCGGTGGACACGGAACCGTCATTGCCGGCGCGATCGTCGACGGCGGAAAGTTCGCCTGGTCGAAGAACGTCGAAAAGTTCCCCGGACTCACCGAGCCCGACCCCTCGTATCACGGCGCATCGTTCACGACAGTTCTGGGCGACGGAATTGCCTACATCATCAAGGCGCGTGTTCAGTTGCTCCGTGACATCGGTGCGGCCGTTGCACCCGACAATGCGTGGGCGATTCTGCAGGGCATCGAGACGCTGTCGCTTCGCATGGAGCGTCACGTCGAGAACGCGAATGCGGTCGCGCGCTGGCTCGAGGCTCACGACGATGTCGCTACCGTGTTTCACGCGGGACTCGAATCGAGCCCCGGGTACAAAGCCGCGCAAAAGTACGCCCCCAAGGGTGCCGGCGCGGTGCTGTCGTTTGAGCTCAAGGGTGGCGTCAAGGCCGGCCGTGCGCTCGTCGAGTCGACGAAGTTGTTCAGCCACGTCGCCAACATCGGTGACGT
>JAULYU010000117.1:0-2003 GCA_032117735.1 Microbacteriaceae bacterium | reverse complement strand
CGCGAAATCGGTGCGGAGCGCCTCGTCGAGTGCCTCGCGCCATGGGCGCATCGCCGGAATCCCCGTGGCGCGAGCGGCCTCGTCACCGAGCACCGAATAGGACGGTCGAGGAGCGGGTCGAACGAACTCGGCGGCTAAAGTCTTCTCGACGAGCGAGGCATCCGCGCCGGCGGCCTGGTAAACCGCCTGCGCGAGATCCCACCAGGTGCAGGAACCCGCGTTGGTGGCGTGGTAGATGCCGGGCGACGCGTTGAGCACGTGGCGAATTCGTTCCGCCACATCCACGGACCAGGTTGGTTGACCCACCTGGTCGGTGACCACCGCGACGCGGTCGCCCGCGCGGGCCCTCGCCAGCATCGTCGCGACGAAATTCGTTCCTTCTGCTCCGTAGAGCCACGCGGTTCGAACGATTCGCGTGCCGCTGGGGTGGGCCGCCACAACAGCCCGTTCACCGGAAAGTTTGGAACGGCCGTAGGCGGAAATCGGGTCCGTCGGGGAATCTTCGGAGTAAGGACTCGTTGCGCGACCATCGAAGACATAATCCGTGGAAATGTGAATCAGTTCGGCTGACGCGTCGGCGCACGCACGGGCAACATTTTCGGCGCCCGTTGCGTTGATGGCGAATGCAATGTCGTCGTGTCCTTCGGCAAAATCGACCGCGGTGTACGCGGCGGTATTGATCACTGCGCGACGACCCCGCACGGCGTCGCTCACGGCGCTTCGGTCGGTGATGTCGAGTTGATTACGCGTCGCGAGTTCGACCTCGTCGCCGAAAACTTTTCCCAACGCATGGGCGAGCATTCCGCCCCCGCCGGTCACCAGTATGGGTGCGCTCACGCGAGCGACGCTCGTTCCTTGAGCGGCTCCCACCACTCACGATGAGAGCGGAACCACTCGACCGTGTCGAGCAGGCCATCGCCAAATTCCACGAGCGGGACGTAACCGAGTTCGGCGGTCGCTTTCGAAATGTCCACGCTGTAACGGCGATCGTGACCTTTCCGGTCTTCAACCTGGTCGACTCGTGACCAGTCGGTTCCGGTCGCGTCGAGCAGCATCTGAGTGAGTTCTTTGTTGGTCAATTCCGTCCCACCGCCGATGTTGTAGACCTCACCCGCGCGCCCTTTCACCAGAGCCAGCGCGATTCCCCGGCAGTGATCGTCGACGTGGAGCCAGTCTCGAACATTGAGCCCGTCACCGTAGAGCGGCACCCGGAGGCCGTCGATGAGGTTGGTCACAAACAACGGGATCACCTTTTCGGGGAATTGGTGCGGCCCGTAATTGTTCGAGCAGCGCGTGGTCACCGTATCGAGTTGGTGGGTCTGGTGATACGACCGAACGATCAGGTCGCTTCCCGCTTTGCTCGCGGCATACGGAGAATTGGGCAGTAATGGCTCGTTTTCGTCCCACGAGCCGCTGTTGATGGATCCGTACACCTCGTCGGTCGACACGTGAACAAAACGCGTCACGTTGTTGGCCCTGGCCGCATCGAGAAGAACACTGGTTCCCAGGACGTTCGTTTCGATAAAAATCCCGGCGTCGCGCACGGAGCGGTCCACGTGAGATTCCGCCGCGAAGTGGACGACGTAGTCGGCTCCGGCCAGTGTTTTTCGCACGAATTCTTGGTCGCGAATGTCTCCCTGAACAAAGGTAAAACGGGGGTTGTCGCGACATTCCGTGAGATTGGTGAGAGTCCCCGAATAGGTGAGCGCGTCGAGAACGACAACCGAGGCGTCCGTCAATCCGTCGTAACGGTTTGCGAGGAGGTGACGAACAAAGTTCGAGCCGATGAAGCCCGCTCCGCCGGTGACAACAATGCGCATAAAAATCCCTTTCGTCCCCCCAGCGTAGTGCGGCAATATGCTGGGCGAGTGAAACCTGCGTCGAGTAAACCACTGATTGTGCTCGACGCGACGGCGATCAGTGCCCAGCGCGGAGGGGTCGGTCGTTACGTCGAAGAATTGGCGCGGCAGGCTGTGATTGCGGGTGCGCCGGTTGTCGTGGTC
>JAULYU010000116.1:0-5657 GCA_032117735.1 Microbacteriaceae bacterium | reverse complement strand
CCAGGTCGGCGGCGGCGAGGATCATCGATACCACCTCGTCCATCGTCGACGTCAGCGCAATGACGGTCTCGACATTCAACGACACCTCGTTGACCGCGTCCGTCGTGTTCGTCAATCGCGCGAGTTCCCGAATCGCGTCGAGCACGCTCACTCGGAATCGCGGATCGGGCTGGTTCAGCGCGGTTCGATAATCAGCGATGACGGACCGCATCCGCAACAACGCAGCGTCGACGTCCATCGTGTTGGGAACGGCCGTCTTTTCGATTCGGCTGATCGAGCGAATGAGGTCGGCTTTGAGTGTCGACGGCGACGCTCCGAGCCCGTCGAGCCCCAGGCCTCGGAACCGACGACGAATATCATCGAGACGAGCCCGGCGCGGCCCGACCACGAGGACTCGTTTCCCCGACCGGATCAGTTCGCCGACCGCGTTGACAATAGTTTGCGTCGCACCGGAACCCGACGGCGTTCCGACCACAATCGAATTGCCCGCCACGATGTGCGCGACGATTCGTTCTTGTTCCGGGTCGGCGTCGAGCAACAGGCTGTCCGTGTCAAGGCTTCGCGTGTCAGAGTTGCCGGGGTCCACCGCCGCATGGCTCTCGGTGACAAGGCGTTCCGCGTTCGCGTTTCCGCCGATGGTGTCGAGCAGCGGGTGGTCGAGAATCCGCGACGCGGCCACCATCTCGGACGCCACGTCGCTGAGGTTGGCGATAGCGAGGGTGGGGATAACCGTCGCGCTGTCGAGGTGAGCAATCAGCCCGTGCAATCGATCCAAGGCGCCGTTCGGACGGAACGACCCGTTGTCGTTCGTCAGCGCAACGAATGCGCGTTCGTCCAGCGCAATCCCGAACTGCAGGGCGAGTTCGCGAGCGAGCGCGGGGTTCAAGTGCAATGCGCCCGTGAGTTGGACCTCGAGGTCGTCGCCCTTGCGGTGCATCGAAATCGGTCGCACTAGCATCGGTGCGGTGAAGTGAGTGTCGCCGTTCGTCCACGACACCAACCCGACCGCGAGAAAGACCGAATCGATCCCCCGAGCAGCGGCCAACTCGACGGCTTTGTCGTTGATGCGTGACGCCCGTTGACGAGCGCGGTGAAGGGCGACATCGTCGCGAACGAGGTTGCGAAGAAGCGTCGGTGTTCCCGCGAAGAATCGCGCGAGGCCACCCGGGTGACCTGTGCTCAGTTCAACCGCGCTGTCGGTGGGGAAATGCAGAAGGGGGTTGACCCCACCGAGCGCCGCGAGTTCGTCACGCCATTCCTCCCAGACCGACTGGGCGACGTTTGTGACGGTGGCGGTGGGATTCCCCGTCGTCAGATTCGACGGGTCATCAAACGCGGACAGCGCGCGGGAAAGATCGCCTGTCCAGTCGTTTTCATACCGCTCCGACACGTTCCAACGCTAGTCGGAACCCCGCAAAATCAAGGGAACCACTCCGATACCGCGTGACGCGGCGTCGGAGTGGTTCCGATGGGTTAGGAGACGGGCACGACCATCCGGTTCGGCTCGCTGGAGCCGAATTTGGACGTCGCAACGACCGTGACTGTCCACTTCGTGGTCCCGGGCATCTTGGTAAAGTGCGCCGATGTTCCCGTGACAGTTTTGGTCAGGGTCTTCTTCCCCCTCTTCAGAGTCACCGTGTACTTCGTAACGGGATTTCCCCCGCTGTAGGTCGGAGCGCTCCACGAGACCGTGACGTTCCCGTGTGAAGGGGACACCGCTCGAGCATTCACGACGGGTAGCGGGGCTGCTCCCTTCACCTTGAGCGACACGGCCCCGGTCGAGACAACGCCCTTACCGCGGATCAGATAGCGACCCGATTTCGTTGCGCACACCGTGAGCGTTGCGGTTCCGTTCGCACCCACCGTGGACGAGAGCTTCGCTCCCTTGCACTTCTGGCTTGCCCCGGACGGTGGTGCAATCGACACGGTCGCGCCGACCGCGCTGCGTGTGCTGCGGCCTTCCGCCGATGCGGACCCGCTGGTTTTCAGGGTCAGTGTGACCAGTGATCCCGCGGCGGACTCGGCGGTGACGACGGGCGTTTCCACCCACGGCATCTCTTCGAGCACGAATTCGGCGTCGCCGGTGCCCAGTGGGCCGGATGCGCGTTGAATCAGGACTCCGTCGTTGTATTCAACCAACACTCGGGAATCATCAGACGAGTATCCGGACAAGTAGACCTCTCCGTATTCGTTCGTGATTCCTCCCGCGACTACTTCCGGCGTGGTGAACCGCGCACCGTCCACCGATGCGGATCCGGACAGGTTGGTGACATTCACCGTGGCGCCAACAACGGGTAGGCCGTTCGCAAGTTCCACCCGCACCACGTGTTGTGATGCAGAGGGCTCTGCTGGCAACGTGATGGTCGACGCGGTGGAAAACCCGATCACGGTTGACGTTTCGTAATTCGCGATAGCGCCACCCAGCAGTTGAACGTCTCGGAGTGTGACGTCGACGGGACCCGCGGGAATGAACGGGAAGGTTGCCCGCCCATCGACGGTCAGTCCGTAGTCGAGTGCGGACTGGAACGACCCATCGCGCTTTCGCCAGGTGATTTGCCCGCCGTAAACCGGTTGACCGTCTGCGTCGCGAACCGCGATCGTGTGTGACACGAGTCCGGTGGTATACGCGGTGATCGTTTCGGAATAGGGGGACCTTCCCGACTCATTGGTTGCGCTAATCCGAATGTCAACGGCGGAACCTGTCGCAAGTCCCGTGATGGTCGCTGATGTTTCACTAGCGGTGGCAGTGCGCGATTGCCAGGTGGTTCGATCGGTGCTCCAGTCAATGTGATAACCGAGAAGTGGTTCGTGCGGGGATGATGTCGGTCGCCACGCAATCGTCACCGAGTTCCCCGTGTTGGAGACAATATTGGGGGCCGTCGGGCGTTGTGGTGGGTCCGCCGTCATCGCGGTGAACCGATCGGACTGTGGCCCAGCCCCGGCGGCACTCACCGCCGACACGCGAATGTCAATAGCCGACTGTGGCGCTACCTCGGGAGTGGTCCAACTGGTGGTGCCCGCCGGGACGCTCGCGGTGGTCCATTCCGCAGAGCCGACTCGCCAGTCGATCGTGTACCCCGTGATGGGGAAATCCCCCGCGTTCGGCTTTGCCCACAACACGGTTGCCGTCCGAGCACTTCGCGCGGTCTGGGTAACGCCGGTCACCTGCGCTGGAGCCGCGGCTGAACGGGCGGAAAAGGCCCCGATCGATGGCACTTCAGCGGGCATGTAGTGAGGGCCCGGGGATCCACTATTAACCGGACCTCGGTAGTCTCCCCAGCAGTACATCGCTGATGAAACGCCGGTCGCGCATGTTGCCCCGAAATAATAGTTGTTTGAATTGACTCTCATGATTGCGATGGCTGGTTCGGGAAGTCGAACAGTCGCGGTGCCATTGGTACGAGTCCCATCACCGAGATTGCCCTTTTGATTGTCCCCCCAACAGGTCACTACGCCCGATGTCCGGAGGGCGCAGGTGGCACTTGGCGAACCAACCACCATGTGCGCATCAGAGATCCCTGGGACAACCGAGTGTCCACTCGCGACGGATTGACGGAAGCAGACGACCGAGCCGTCAATCGCGACCCCACACGGAGTCCCGAAGTTCACAACGCCCAGGGTTTTCATTGGCGGAAGGTATGAATGATTGACCCAGCCGTATCCGCGGCTGTTGGTGTTGAGGCACGACACCGAAGTGTCGGCGAGAAGCGCGCAAAACCCCGAGAACTGTGTGACGTTGCGGTGAACTACCGTCGGAACAAGGATGGGCATGGCATACCTGTCGTCACTCCAACGGCCCCAACACCATAAGTCGCGACTCGACGTCAGTGCACAGTTTGTCTCGCCCGAAGACGAGACGGAAATGACATTGTCAGGAAGTCCCGGAACGATAAAAGTGCCGCCCTTACCGCCAATGAATCCGCGTCCCAGTTCTCCAAAGAGATTCCACTGAGTAGAACAAACGACCCCGAGGGATTTCGACAAGAAACAGTCACCACTCACGCTGACGATGTCTGAGACTCTTTGGAATCCGGAAAAGCCGTTGTAATCATCGACCAAGAAACTCGTCTGATACGGTCTTTGGTCAACGCACCACATCTTCGAAGCGGGGTCGGTACCGCAGAGCATGACGGATTCGGGTTGAAAGTTTGCCAATCCGCCCATTACGGTTCGTGGGCCGGCACCCGCAGTGTTGACGGCGGCAACCCGGAATTCGTAGTCGCGACCCGAGACAAGTCCCGTCACTGTCGCAGACCGGGCCACGGACAGACCATCCTCAAAAACCGACCAAATACCGCCCTTTTCTCGGTAGCCGATCTGATAGTCGATGACAGCAGAGTCTCCTGATGTGAGAGGCGCGTCCCACACGAGCCGGACAGAACTCGGTCCGTTGCCGTCGTAACGCACCGACGGGATGGGGCCGGGCACACCGTTCGCCACCGCACCTGCGGGCGAACCCAGGAGTTGGGCGGGGATTACGATGAGCACGGCGAGGAGGAAGCCGAGTGCGCGTGACACTCGTCGCTGAGTAATTGTCTGCATGGGCCAAAGTTAAACCGGGCCACGGACACGTAATGAGGAGATGTGCCGCTGGAGCAGGAGAGTGCAGTGCACTCTCCTGTCTGATTCAACGTGCCGGAAAACGACGGTTTTGAGATGTGCCGCTGGAGCAGGAGAGTCCAGTGGACTCTCCTGTCTGATTCAACGTGCCGGAAAACGACGGTTTTGAGATGTGCCGCTGGAGGGACTCGAACCCCCAACCCTTTCCTTAGGACGGAACTGCTCTTCCATTGAGCTACAGCGGCGACCTCACCAGTAAACCACGAGCGGGTTCTAGGCCGCGAGGTACTCGCTCCACGCGGGAACGTCGCGATCGATTCCGCGGACTAACCAGGCCGTGCCGTGGGGTTGGCGTGGCTGTGAACGCAGCGTCCAACCCATTTCCCGCAGGGTGCGGTCGGCTTTCTGGTTGTTGCACCGGACACAGCAGGCGACGAGGTTTTCCCAACTGTCCGATCCGCCGCGCGATTTCGGTTGGACGTGGTCGATGGTGTTGGCGGTGTTACCGCAGTACGCACAGCGGTTGTTGTCCCGACGCAAAACCCCGCGCCGTGTGAGCGGCACGCCTTTGGTCATCGGCACGCGAACATATCGGCTGAGGATGATGACGCTCGGTCGATCCCACAATCCCGAGATTCCAAACACGGGTCGATCAGCTTCGTGGGCGAGGATGTTCGCTTTTCCGGTCATGACCAGCACGAGAGCGCGACGGTACGAGACCACGGCGAGCGGCTCATAGCCGGCGTTGAGGACGAGGGTTCTCATGGTGTTCCTTTCGTTCCCACATGGCCTGTGGGGTGTCGGGCTGTGTTTACCGTCGCTCGTGTCTTAACCGAAAAAGGCACCGTCGCTATCGACGATGCCTCTTTGTGACGCGCCCCAATCGGGGCGCTTCGGTACTCGGACTTATCGGGTGTTCCCAGTCGAATCCTCGGGGTGAGGTTCGGTGGGGCCCGCCAAGTCCGTCGCGGACACGGGTTGTGGTATTCACGCTTACAGACTACGCCCGTGGCGCGTCGAGTTCGGTATTGCCGTGAGGTCAGATTCCGAGGCGCACGATGTAGAAGTTGGAGGTCCAAATCTTTCGGATGCTGACG
>JAULYU010000115.1:0-2903 GCA_032117735.1 Microbacteriaceae bacterium | reverse complement strand
GCGCAGGCCATTGTTTTTTCGACGGCCTGGGTCGCCGAACCCGCCCCGAGTGCCACCTGGCTGCTCCGCGCGGCGGAATACGGGGTGCCGATCATCGCGGCGGACCTGATCGGTACCGACCGGGGAGTCGTGTTCAGCGGCGGCAGTTGCATTATCGACCGCGACGCGGTTGTCGTCGCGTCAAACGATTACGCGGTCGGCCTGGTCTCCGCAGACATCGAGATGGGGCCGACCCAAACATTAGCGACGCCCGGTTCGCGAAAACCCGACGTTCAGGTCCACCGTCTGACAGCATCTGCTCTGGGCGACGCGACAAACGCCGTCACCATCAGCGTCTGGACGGGTGACCCGTCAACAATCCCTCCGGCACCGCCGGCGACGGGCGAATGCCCACACCTCATCATTTTGCCGACCACGTGCGAATCGCGCGCGACCTGGATTACCCACATGCAGTCCTATTCGTCGCGTCACGACGCGATTGTTGTCCAGGGACGCCAACTGCCCGAGGGCGGGCCGACAGAGATACTCATCGCCGCACCCGATTCCCAGTTCTTCGCGTTCACCCCCTCCGACAACACTCCGTCCGCCGCACTTCTTGACATTTCGGGAGTTCTGGTCGGAGTCGTGCCCAATGCTGACTTGTCGTCGAACACTGTTTCACGTGCGCTGTCGATTCTCGGCGCCTCGATCATTCTGGGTCAGGGGGCCCACACACTGAGGCCACCTCGCGGTTCGGCAAAGACCCACGCGCCGTTTCTCAACGGCTTGGGTGATGCCGACCCGACTTTTGGGCACCCCGTTCGGTTTCGGGCAGGCGATGCAAATGTGTGGCTGGGCTTCTGTTCTGAATGCGATTCAGTCCCGTCCGGGATTTTCAGCCCAGACCACGTCGCGTGGCCGCGCAATGAGAGCCTCGAGGTATTCGAGCAGTGGATCTCACAGTCCTGTTCAGTGGACTCGTCCGATCCCTGGGGCCGGAGTGCACGGTCGAAGCCGCTCGTTTCAACGCGCAACCTCGCGCTCTATGAGGACTCGTTCCACGCCACTATCACTCAACGCCAGTGGTTGACATCGACGCCAGACGATGAGAGCCGCCCCTCGTGACAACAGAGGTGCGCGAACTCCGACGGTCACCACGTTCGTAACGGGTACGTCTCCAACGCGTGTCGGACAGCGGGCATGTCGAGATCGAATGAACGATACGCCGTGTCGGTTGCCGCGACGATTTGCGCGTAGTGCTGCCCACGCGCTTCGCAGACAACGCGCTGCCACTGACGCCACTTCGGTTGGAACTGGCGTTGGGACCCCCAGCCCTTCGATTTTTCCGGGGTGAGGATGATGACGGTCGTGTCGGGGCCCACGAACATCGACGTCAACGCCTGACTTCCAATCTCGGAAACAACGACGCGTGCGGCCTGGAAATGCTGAATTTGCCGTTCAATCGGATGGTCCGTCGGATGCCACGTGGTAAAGCCAATCGAATTCAGATACTCCTCGAGTTCCTCTTTGTTCGACGCACCGGAGCGTTTTTCGTCGGGTCTCCGCGCGACGTACAACAATTCCGGAAGTGTCGGGTCGTCGGGAATTCCCGCCGTGAACGAGCTCACCATCCGTTCCATTCGATGCTTGTCCTGTACCCGAACGAGTCCGGGACGGGAAAGGTGCGTCGGAACCAGGAGGTTTTCGACGTACACAAAATGATCGCGTTCCGACGTCGGATATCGCTGAACTTTCGCTTCTCGGATGCCGAGGCGAGCAAGGAGACTGCTGTCGCCCCATGGAGTGTTGAGAATCGTCGCGTCCGGGAACTGTTCGTGAATGGTGGTGAGCCGCGGAAGGCGATGAAGAAGCCAGTGCCCGTAGGCGCGCGCGCGCGTCAGTGTGGTTCCGTAGGTGCCGGAATACTCGGCGATTACACTCGTGGACGGGATGGGGTCAACAAACGGTATCGACCCGAAAAACGGTGAGCGAAGCGACTTACCCGCGAGCGTGACAATCTGATTATCGGGCGACACCAGAGCTTCTTTCACGCTGATGACCGCCTCCGGGGCCATGAGGTCGCGTCGGTCGCGAGGGCGCTTTCCGAAACGCCAATAGCGTGCGGCTTCGAGGTCAAGCCATTTTCCGTTGACATACGCCAAATCCGAGGCAAGACGGCCCGCTGCGATGGGCTCACTCGATACAAATTCCAACTGAATGCCCGTCGGCAGGTTTTTTCCCGACAGGAATTTGTCGGCGAGCACGATTCGTGGTGCGGTGGTCAACTGCTTCGCCATCTCTATAAATTCTCCGAATGTATCCGATTGCTGAACCGTCCAATGCTCTCACGATTTGGGCTACCGTTGGTACATTACGACAGTCGAGGACTCGTGATTCGGTCGTCCCGCATGAACGACGAGAAGAAAGAGGTGCCCGTGCCACAGTTTCCCTTTCCCGTCGGGGTGTTGCTGTTCAACAGGCCACAGTACGCCGAACAAACTCTCCGCGCGTTGGCGAATCAACAACGTGCGGTTCCCGGAAACCGAGTGGTTATCGTCATCGATGGATACGACGGCTCGAAGGCTCAGAGGTCAGGGCAACCCGACCACACCTCCGATGTTGCCCGAATCGCGCGTGACACTTTTCCTGACGCCACAATCATCCCGTCGCCGCACAACCTGGGCATTGCCGAGGCGTTCGAGCTTCTGGAGGTTGCCCTTCGTCAGTGCGACCCCAATGCGGAGTGGTACGCGTTCTTTGAAGAGGACTATGTCCCTCACGAAAACTACCTCGGAATTCTCGCGGACCTTGCCCGACAGTCATCCAAACTGCCCGAGATTGCGGCCATCACCGCGACCGGCGAGTTGTTCGGTGAACGGTCTCGTGGCGTCAACAGCGTGTACCCGTTGTCTCGCTTGTGGGCG
>JAULYU010000114.1:0-2386 GCA_032117735.1 Microbacteriaceae bacterium | reverse complement strand
GGGGTGTACCCGAGGAGGTTGTTGGTGCGCTCTCGAGTGACAACGCCGTTGTCGGATCCCGCGATGATTTGGTCGAGCAACGAGAGAGTGTCCCGCACCGATCCCCCGCCGGCGCGGATCACGAGTGGCAGAACGCCGTCCTCGACGGTGACCTTTTCCTGGACACACAGGTCCGCCACGTAGTCGAGCATGACGGCCGGGGGGACGAGACGGAACGGATAGTGGTGGGTGCGCGACCGAATGGTCCCGATCACTTTTTCGGGTTCGGTTGTTGCAAAAATGAACTTGACGTGTTCCGGCGGTTCTTCCACGATTTTGAGCAGAGCATTGAACCCCTGTTGGGTGACCATGTGGGCTTCATCGAGGATGAAAATCTTGTACCTATCGCGCGCGGGGGCAAAGCCGGCTCGTTCGCGCAGTTCGCGGGCATCATCGACTCCGTTGTGGCTTGCGGCGTCGATTTCGACGACGTCGAGCGACCCCGAACCGTCTCGGGACAGTTCAACACAACTGTCGCACTGTCCGCAGGGTGTGTCGGTCGGGCCTTCGGCACAATTGAGACACCGCGCGAGGATTCGCGCGGACGTCGTTTTCCCGCAACCGCGCGGCCCCGAAAACAAGTACGCGTGATTGGCGCGGTTTTGGCGGAGGGCAGCGCGCAGCGGATCCGTGACCTGCGATTGTCCGATGAGTTCATCGAACGATTCGGGTCGATACCGACGATACAGAGCGACTGCCACCCCTTGAGATTACTCGCACCCACCGACTTTCGCGGGGCGGCGCGAGCAGACCGTCTGCTTCGTCCCGTCGAGCGCCATCTGTGGGAAAGACAAGACCCCTCACGCACCCGCCAGAGCCGGGTTACCCTTGCTTCGTTTCCGACCTGGGGGAGTTGGCCTGGGTGGCGCCACGCGAGGGGCTGAGAACAGTGTACGCGCTCCTCTGAGTGGATGTGAGGGGGCTGGTCAGGTGAAAAGTTTTCTGAGTGACGACATCGCCACCGCGAGAGCGTTGCTGATGTCAGCGCCAGGACCGTCCGCTTTCATTTGCTTGGTGATCTCGGTCCAGACCTGCGCGGCGAGGGCTCCGACGAACCCGGCCAGAACAGTGCCCCCCGGCACATTCGCCAGTTTCACCGAGACCGCCTTCTCCATCTCACGGGCCCACAGGTCACGCGTGTACCGGATTGCGGATTCTTCTAATCGAGCGGCGTGAACAACGGGACCGGGATTGAACATGTCTTCGAGTTCGATCTGTTTGTCACGGCACTGCAACAGCGATTGTTCGAGGGACGAAAAGAGTGGTTCCCCGCTCGGCCGATTGACCAAGCATTGGGTGAATTCGACCATGTATGCGTCCACCGCCGGATACAGCAGTGCTTCTTTGGTGGGGAAGTAATTGAACAAGGTTCGTCGGGAAATTCCGCTGGCTTCGGCAATGTCCGCCATCGTCGTCGATTCGTAACCGTCTTTTTCGAACAGCGCCCACGCCGTCCGGATGATTTCCTCCGGACTGGACTTAGGTCTGCGTCCGAGCACATGGCTGGTACCCAGGGTCGACACGGTCTCGGAGGTCACGGCGCCAGCGTACTCCTAATTTGACTCATTTGTGCACTAGTGCAATACTTTATTCACTAGTGCAATAATCTCGGAGGTCGTCGATGTCCCAACTCCTTTACCGTCTCGGTGTCTTTGTGACGAGGCGAGCTTGGGCTGTCATCGTGGCGTGGCTCGCGGTCATCGGAATCGTCGGTGGAATCGCCGCGACCGCGGGAGGAACCTTTTCTACCGCGATGACCATTGACGGGACCGACGCACAAAAAACCATCGACGTTCTGCAGTCCGAATTCACGGACGCGAGTCGAGGCGCGGGTCAGGTCATTTTCCACAAGTCGGATGGCGCGCCGTTCACACAATCAGAAAAAGACGCCATCTCGCGAGCGCTGGCGACGGTTCACGACTTGCCCGCCGTGGACGACACGGTTGACCCGTTCGAGGTGCAGGAAACGCTCGACGAGAACGCGTCCGATGTGGCGAACGCTCCCACCGAGTTCGCCGACGGGCAACGAAAAATCGACCGCGGGCAACAAAAAATTACGGATGGACTGGCGCAGCTTGTCGACGCACGCCAGGACATCGCGGACGGTTGGGCCGAGATCGAATCCAACCAGAAGGAACTGGATGACGGTTTCGCCGAACTGCGCGCAGCGGCGAAAGAACTTCGCGCGAACAAAGCCACGATCGAAGCCGGAATTGCCCAGTACGAAGCATTGGGCGGATTCGAGGCTGAAATCGCCGCACTGCAGGCTCAGTTGGCGATGGTCAACGGTGGCTTAGCGGTCATCGCCGAGAATCGGGCAAAAGCCATCGATGGCCAGGCGAAACTC
>JAULYU010000113.1:0-1558 GCA_032117735.1 Microbacteriaceae bacterium | reverse complement strand
CGCAAAGACGTCAACGCCACGGTAACCCTCACCCACACGGGGACGCGAAATCTCGACGAACACTTGAAACGTGCGGATGTCATCGTGGCGGCGGCCGGCTCGGCGTCAATCGTGACGGCGGCGAATGTGAAGCCCGGCGCCATCGTTCTGGATGTTGGTGTTTCGCGCGTGACTATGGCGGACGGGACGACCCGAATCGCGGGTGATGTGGACGACGACGTGCGCGAGGTCGCCGCGTGGGTGTCGCCGAATCCCGGCGGGGTCGGACCGATGACCCGCGCGCTGCTGTTGAAGAACGTCGTCGAAATCGCCGAGCGCGGGCGCTAGCTGCGCCTACGGGTTCGCGCCGTTGCGGCCACTGATCGTCCCACCCAGCTCGGGCATCACTCGGACGATCGAGGCGAGCGTGTCCAGCACCAGCCACGTGTCGTTCGACAGGATGATGTGGGTACGGTCGCGAATCAGGGGGTTGGTCTCGATCTCGGACTTGATGAAATCGGCACGGTCGACGGTATCCTCGAACACCATCAGCACCGCGCCCTCGGCACAGGTTCGGGCGGCGAGAGCGCCGGGTTCCGAGACGGTTGACCACGTCGAACAGGCTCCATCGGCAGCGATGAACCGCGCGCGCAGGTTGTCGAGTTCCGCGAGTGGTGCTGCCGAACATCCCGACAACAGCAGCGCGCTGACGAGAACCCCCCACACCCCGCGACGAGCCGTCATCGCTCCATCCTAGAGAGCGCGAGATTCGGTACGCTCGACTCATGGCGAAGTTGTATTTCCGGTATGGCGCGATGAACAGCGGCAAGAGCACGGCGTTGCTTCAGGCGGCCTACAACTACGCCGAGCGCGGCCAGCAGGTACTCATTGCGAAACCGCGAACCGACACCAAGGGAAAGGCCTCCATCGTGTCGCGATTGGGTGTGGAGCGCCCCGTGAACTTCGTCGTCGGACCTCACGATGACGTTCGAACAATGTTCGACGTGTATCGCGCTCAGACCAAGTCAACGTCGGGCCAAGACGTTGCCTGTCTGTTGATTGACGAGGCTCAATTCCTCTCCGCCGACCAGGTCGACGACCTGCTCCGCATCGCGATCCTCGACGACATCCCCGTTCTGGCCTACGGAATTCGCACCGATTTCCAGACCATCGCCTTCCCCGGTTCGCGCCGACTGCTGGAAATCGCTCACGCGGTCGAGGAACTCAAAACCATTTGCCGATGTGGGCGCAAAGCGATGTTCAACGCCCGTCTCGTGAACGGCGCGTTCATCTTTGACGGCGCTCAGGTCGCCATCGATGGCGATGACGTCACCTACGAGTCCCTGTGCGGGGCGTGTTACCTACGCGAATCAAACGGAATGCTGGCGCATGGCTTCAATGCCCCGCAGGCCTTCACCCCGACGCTCGCCCCCGACGCCGACTTTTCTTAGGCGTCGACGGGCGTCAGCAACTGCGTTTCGGCCAGTTCCCGATACAGCGGGACGGTCTTGAGCAGTTGCTTGTGCGTTCCGACTCCGAGCACAACACCTTTTCGGAGAACCACAATCTGATCGCTATC
>JAULYU010000112.1:0-13813 GCA_032117735.1 Microbacteriaceae bacterium | reverse complement strand
GGTGATGGCCGCGATGAGGTCCGTCGCATCGGTCACGCCGTCGATGTCAATCGAGGCGCGTTCCGTCGCAAAATTGACGGTCGCCGTCACTCCGGGAACTGTCGCCAGTGCGCCTTCAATCCGGCCCGCACACGTCGCACAGGTCATGCCCTCCAGCGCCAGATCGACGTGGGTGCTCGGCATTAGTGGACTAGTTCGTAGCCGGCGTCGTCAATTGCTTTTTCGAGTGCCGCCGTATCAACCACGGTGTCGCTCTCCACGTGAAGTGTCGACTGGCCGTTCGCCACGAGGTCGATGGAGACTCCCGTCACGCCCGGCACGAGTGCCGCCGCTCGGGATACCGTCATCACGCAGTGGTTACAGGTCAACCCGGTAACCCCGAAATCTGTTGTGCTCATGTCGTATTTCCTTTCCATTCGCTTACAACTCGATCGGAACCCACAACATTCCCCCTACGCAACCTGGTGCGCAAGAGGGGACTTGAACCCCTACGCCCTTACGGGCACTGGCACCTGAAGCCAGCGCGTCTGCCATTCCGCCACTTGCGCGCGTCACTCGACGTGCCCGTCAAGGCTATCACGGCGGTGGGCGCCCTCTCCCGCGAGGTGTGGGGTGCGAACACTCGTCACGGTTAGAATTGGGGCGACCGTCCGGGGGGAAACTGTGGGCTTATTGGACAACGTAGAACGCGGTCTTGAGCGACTCGTCAGCGGCGCATTTGCAAAGTCTTTTCGCGGCGGTGTGCAGCCGATCGAAATCATCGCCGCCCTCAAGCGGGAAATGGACTCCCACGCGGTCGTTGTCCAGCGCGACCGCATTCTGGCGCCACACGTGTATACCGTTGGGCTCAATGCGGACGATCGGGAGCCTCTCGCCGCCCACGGCACGGTGTTGATTGACGAGTTGACCGACGCGGTTCGGGCCTACGCCACTCGACAGCGCTACAGTTTCACCGCACCGGTGACCATCTCACTCGTCGCCGCGTCCGACATTGCGGGTGGTGTCATCAAAGTCGCGTCTCAAGCCCTCGACGCGGTTTCCGATTGGCACCCGGCACTCGAGATCAACGGCGAAACGGTTCACCTGACCGGGCCCGAAATCATCATCGGGCGCGGTTCCTCGGCGCAGGTTATTCTCAGTGACAGCGGCGCCTCGCGCCACCACGCCCGAATTCTGTGGAGTGGCAAAATCGGCGGGCTTGAGGACCTGCAATCCACCAACGGGACGGTCTTGAACGGAACACGCATCACGTCGTCACCTCTGGAACAGGGTGACGTCATCCAAATCGGCGGCACCAAACTGATTTTCCGAATTCTGCCGGGAGTCTCCGCGTGAGTGAACTGACGCTCTTCGTCCTGCGATTCGGATTCCTCGCCCTGCTGTGGATGTTCGTCTTTGCCATTGTCTTCGCCCTTCGCAGCGATCTGTTCGGGCACTACGTCCGTCGCGGCGACAAGCGACAGGGTGACATCACCCACAATCCCGGTGCGGAATCGCCGCCGTTTCTGCCGCCCGTCACCTCCACCTCCACGTCCAACCCCGCGCGAAAACTTGTCATTACGGCGGGTGCGCGCGAAGGGCTCGAAATTCCCCTCGATTCCGACAAGTTGACCATCGGTCGAAGTGCCCAGTCCGGGCTTGTCATCCGCGACGAATACACCTCGACCAACCACGCCCGACTGCAGTTGTGGAACGGGGACTGGGTCATCCAGGACCTCAGTTCCACCAACGGAACGTTCGTGGACAACCAGCGCGTGAGTGTGCCCACCCCCGTCCCGCTCTTTGTCCCCGTGTCGGTTGGTTCCACGATCTTTGAACTGAGGCCATAGGTGGACGCGCGGGTCCTCTCCGTGGCGAGCAGCCACATCGGGCGCGTTCGAGCGAGCAATCAGGATTCGGGTTACGCGGGAACACACCTGTTTCTCGTGGCGGATGGAATGGGCGGCCACGCCGGCGGCGACGTTGCGAGTTCCCTTGCGACCCAGACCGTCACCGCCATCGCGGACGAACGGTTTGACACAATCGAGATTGCTCGCGAGCGCCTCGTCGACGCCATCACGACCAGCGCCGCCGAACTCGTCGATGCGGTTCGCGAGCACCCCGATCTGACCGGCATGGGGAC
Source organism: Microbacteriaceae bacterium (assembly GCA_032117735.1). Taxonomy (GTDB): domain Bacteria; phylum Actinomycetota; class Actinomycetes; order Actinomycetales; family Microbacteriaceae; genus MWH-TA3. The sequence continues at coordinate 11,691 of JAULYU010000112.1, read as the reverse complement.
GACCGTGAGTGCGATGTTGCGCCACAACAACCAGGTCGTTATTGCCCACATCGGGGACTCGCGGGTGTACCGATTCCGTGGGGGCGTGCTGGAGCAGATCACCACGGACCACACCTTCGTTCAAAAACTGGTGGAAACGGGCCGCATCACTGCCGACGAAGCTCTGGTTCACCCGCGGCGGAACGTCCTCATGCGGGTCCTCGGCGACGTTGAGGGCAGCGTCGATATCGACTCGGCTATTGTCGACACCGAACCCGGCGACCGGTGGCTGCTGTGCTCGGATGGGCTGTGTGGTTTTGTGCCCGAGCCCGCAATCGCCCAGGTCCTCGCCACCGAACCGGATGCGGCCAAGGCCGCCGAGCGACTGATTCACATGACTCTGGACCGTGGCGCCCCCGACAACGTGACCATCGTGATTGCCGGCGTCAACGAAACAAACATGAGCGCTGCCGCGAAACCCCAGTTGGTGGGAGCAGCGGCACTTCCCCTGCTGTTTGACGCCGTGACGCGTCCGCTACCCCGCGTTGTTTCACGCTTGTTCTCGCCAAAAACCGGAACGGAAGCGGAAGAACTTTTCAAGACCGCCGACTACCTGGACACGCTCGTCGCCGAAGACAAGCGGCGCGCAGCCCAACGGCGGTCGCGTTGGGCGGTCTATTTCTCGCTGGCTCTCGCCGCGGTAATCGGCTTCGGTGTCTACGGTTATGTCTGGACCCAATCGCAATTCTTTGTGGGGACCGACGGCGACAGTGTCGTCGTGTATCGCGGGATCAACGGCGATTTCGGTTCGATTCCCCTACACACCGTGGTGCGCGACACCAACATCCCTCTCTCCTCGCTCTCCGACTTCGTGAGAACCTCGGTCGAACTCACCATCCCGGTCTTGAGCCTCAATCAAGCCCTGCTCGTCGTCGAAAGGATCGAGAATGTCTCTCAATCCCAGTAGTCCGGCGAACGCGACCATCACCGAGCAGCTCATGCTGCGCCTCAAGGTTCCGACGAAACTGCGAAACCTCGAGGCGACACTCATTGTCTTCGCCATGATTGTGAACGCGGCGGCTCTCGCACTGGTGGACATCGGCGTGACCGGCGTGGTGAACCCGTCCATTATCGGCATCACACTAGGGCTCGGGGCCATCGTCCTCGCGATGCACGTCGCACAGCGATTCGTCGCGCGCGACGCCGACCCGCTCATCCTGCCCATCGTCACTCTTCTCAACGGCCTCGGAATCGCGATGATTCATCGACTCGACCTCTCCGCCGGGCTGACCGGCTGGGAAGCAAACGCGACGCGACAAATGGTGTGGACAGCAATCGCAACGGTTGTCGCAATCGGGGTCATTGTGACCGTTCGAAACCACCGCGTCTTGCAGCGCTACCGGTACGTCTGGATGTTGGTCGGTGTGGTGTTGCTGATGTTGCCGCTCGTTCCGTTCATCGGAGTCACCATCAACGGCGCACGATTGTGGGTCGACCTCGGCTTTGTGTCCTTCCAGCCCGGCGAAATCGGCAAAATCGCTCTCGCCCTGTTCTTCGCGGGGTATCTCGTCACCGCTCGCGATTCGCTGTCCGTCGTCGGAAAGCGACTGTTCGGCGTGACCTGGCCGCGAATCAAAGACCTCGGCCCCATCGTCGTGGTGTGGGCGGTCGCGATGCTGGTTCTCATTTTCCAGCGCGACCTCGGTACATCACTTCTCTATTTCGGACTCTTCCTTGTCCTGATGTACGTGGCAACCGGGCGGGCAATCTGGTTCGTCGTCGGAGGCGGATTGTTCGGAGCGGGGGCGCTCATCGCCAGCCAGTTCCTCACCTACGTCCAAGGTCGGTTCGCCGCGTGGCTTGATTCCTTCAACCAGGCGAATTACGAGGCCGTCGGTGGTTCCTATCAACTCGTCCAGGGGCTCTTCGGGCTCGCGTCGGGAGGCATCATCGGCACCGGTCTCGGCGCCGGTTACCCGAATATCGTGCCCCTCGCCGAATCGGACTACATCATGGCGAGCCTCGGAGAAGAACTCGGACTTGTCGGTGTCTTTGCGATTCTCGCGCTGTACCTGTTGTTTGTCGCGCGGGGAATTCGAATCGGCGTCAATGGGTCCGACGACTTTGGTCGGCTGTTGGCCGTGGGCCTCACGTTCGTCATCGCACTGCAGGTCTTCATTGTCGTGGGGGGTGTCACGCGAGTGATTCCCGTCACGGGGCTCACCACCCCGTTCCTCGCCGCCGGCGGATCCTCACTCGTCGCGAACTGGATTATTGTCGCGCTGTTGTTACGACTCAGTGACACCGTTCGCCATCAGCGCGAAGCGGTGGTCGGCGCATGATCACCGAACTTCGCCGTGTCAGCATCGGAATCGGCGTGTTGTTTGGTGCACTCTTCGTGTCCACCACCGTGATTCAGGCGTTCCAGGTCGATAACCTGCGGGTCGACCCTCGCAACGTTCGGACTCTGTACGACTCGTACGCGACCGAACGCGGGTCAATACTGGTGGGTTCGACGGTCATCGCCGAGTCCGTTCCGAGTGACGATGTTTATCGTTACCAGCGCACCTACCACGGGGGCGGGCTCTACGCTCCGGTCACGGGCTTCTACACAATCAACCAGGGCATCAGCGGCCTCGAATTCGCTATGAATGACAAACTGAGCGGTCAATCGAATTCGCAGTTCTTCGACCAGATCATCGCACTGGTCTCGGGCACCGACCCGCGTGGTGCGTCGGTCAAACTCACGCTCAACGCCGCGATTCAACAGGCGGCTCGAGACGCTCTCGGGGAACTCACCGGGGCGGCCATTGCCATTGAACCGTCCACCGGCAGGATTCTCGCGTTTGTCAGCACTCCGACTTTTGACCCAAATGACCTCGCGTCGCACAATTCCGATGTGGTGCGCTCCAACTACGAAGCCCTCCTCAATTCAACAGCCGGGCCTCTCGTCAATCGGGCAATAGGTGGCGACTTGTACCACCCGGGTTCGGTGTTCAAGTTGGTCGTTGCCGCGGCAGCCATCGATTCCGGAATGATGTCTGCACAGTCGTCGGTCCCCAACCCCTCAAAGCTCGTGTTACCCCTGAGTAGCTCGACAATCTACAACGCGAGTGATTCTTCGTGTGGGCCGGGGCGGTCCGTCACACTCTCGACTGCGCTGCGACTGTCCTGCAATATTCCGTTCGCTCAAATCGGGGTGCAACTGGGTGAAGCGCGATTACGGGACTACGCCGAAGCGTTCGGATTTGGCGCAACGGTCGAAGTACCCATGGAAACGACCCCGTCGATTTTCCCTGCGGGAATGGACGACGCGCAACTCATGTTGTCGTCCTTCGGACAGTTTGATGTTCGTGTCACACCCCTTCAGATCGCGATGGTCTCGTCGGCGATTGCGAACGGGGGGCTGCTGATGGCGCCCACCGTCGTGGATTCCGTGCTTGCTCGCGACCTGTCGCCTCTCAGCCCCTTCACTCCGGTTGAATACGGAGAGCCCATCAGTCCGGACACCGCACGAATCCTGCGCGACATGATGGTCGACGGAGTTGCCAACGGGGTCGCCAGCGGTGCCCGGATTCCCGGAGTCGCCGTCGCGGGAAAAACTGGAACCGCCGAAAACGGCGTTGATCAGCCGTACACACTGTGGTTTACGGGCTTTGCCCCCGCCGAAAATCCGCGAGTGGCGGTCGTGGTTGTTGTGGAAGACACTGGCGGGCAGGGTAATCCCGCAACCGGAAACTCTGTGGCCGCGCCGATTGCTCGAAAAATCATGGAGGCGGTGTTGGCGCAATGAGACCCCAGGTCGGTCATGTATTTGGCGGGCGCTATGCGCTCAAGTCCCGACTCGCCATTGGGGGAATGGGTGAAGTCTGGCAAGCCCTGGACAGCGTCATCGAGCGAAACGTCGCGATAAAAATCCTCAAAGAGGAATACTTCGGCGATCAGGCGTTTCGGGAGCGTTTCCGTGCCGAAGCGCGACACGCTGCCCTGGTCAACCACGAGGGAATCGCGAGTGTCTACGACTTCGGTGAAGAGGACGGAAGTGCCTATCTCGTGATGGAACTCGTTCCCGGGGAAGCGCTATCTACCATTTTGGAGCGCGAGCGATTTCTTTCACCCGAACGAGTTCTCGACATCGTGGCGCAGACCGCGTCCGCGCTCCACGCTGCCCACGAGGCGGGGCTCGTCCACCGCGATGTGAAACCCGGAAACCTCATCATCACGCCGGAGGGGCGTGTCAAGATCACCGATTTCGGAATTGCTCGGGCAGCGGATCAGGTCCCACTGACGGCTACCGGACAGGTGATGGGAACCGTGCAATACCTCTCTCCCGAGCAGGCTTCCGGGAAGACCGCGAGCGCCCTCACCGACATCTATTCGCTGGGCATCGTCGCCTACGAAGCTCTCGCGGGAAAGCGCCCGTTCACGGGGGAATCACAGGTGTCGATTGCGATGGCGCACATCAAGCAACCGCCGCCGCCGCTTCCCGACAGCGTTCCGCTCGCGGTCCGAAACCTCATTCTCGCCTGCATCGCGAAAAAGCCCGAGCGGCGGCCGTCGAGCGCCCGTCAATTGGCCCGTGCCGCCATCGCTATCACCCGTGGGCGAGTCGGCGAAGCGCTGGCCCTTGTTCCCGCGGTCGACGACGATCCGCAGGACTTTTCGGAGGACACGTCGACCCGAATTCTTCCGGTGTCCGTGCCCACTCGTGATAACGGCCCGCGTGCTCCGTATCGGCGCCTACCCAAAACGCTTCCCCTGGTTGGCATCGTCGTCGTGTTATCCGTCGTGCTGGTCGGAATCATTGTCGCGCTCATTTTGCGGCCGTCGGCCCCGACGCCGCCCACACCGAGTTCGAGCGCAACGGTGGAGCCGACACCCACCCCGACCGATCCACTCACGGGGATGGTCACGATTGACGAAGACGAATTCATCGGGTTGACCATCAATCAGGTCGAAGAAAAACTGGCGTCGCTGGGGCTGCGCCTCGACGCCGTGACCGGAAACATCGCCACGTCCATCGACTTGGTGGGAACGGCATATCGTGTTAATCCTCGAGGCAGTGTCCCGGTCGATACGCTCGTTGCCGTGTACTTCTATGACGCAATCCCGACGCCACCATCTCCGGCGGCGCTCACGTTGAGTGCGGGTCCATACCTCCCGGGAGGCACCGTCACCATTTCGTGGCCCCGATACGCCGATTGCCCGGCGGGTTTTGTCCTCGAATCGTATGAGTTCACCGTCAATGGCGGTTCCTTCCCCAACGTGAGCGACTTTGGTCCGAAGGTGACGGTCGCCGACATCATTATCGACGAGAACACCACAGAGGTTCGTGTGTCCTACATTGTTCGGTGTGGCAACCTCGCGTCTAATCCGTCGGAAGATCTGGTGATTACCGTTGGCTGACAATAATTCGCCGCCGCGGTCCGGCCTGGATTCGATACTCGATTCGCCGTTCCTGTTTGCTCAGCGCTACCGACCCGAAGCATTGATCGGTCGCGGAGGCATGGCCAACGTGTATCTCGGAACCGACACGCGGCTTCAACGGCGGGTGGCGATAAAGGCGCTTCGCCCTGAAGTGGCGGCGGATGCCGAGTCGCGAAACCGCTTCCAACGGGAGGCTCACTCGGTGAGCGCAATGGGACATCCGAACATTGTGCGAGTGTACGACGCGGGAGAGGAATTTATTCCGGCGGTGTCGGCCGACGTTCCGATTCCCTTCATCGTCATGGAGTACATTGACGGCAAAATTCTGCGGAAGTTGATGGATGCCGGGCCGTTCGAACCGAAGGTCGCGGTGCACATCGCGCTCGGAATCCTCGACGCGCTAGCCGAGTCCCACCGGGCGGGAATCATCCATCGCGACATCAAACCCGGCAACGTCATGATCACCCAATCCGGTGTCGTGAAAGTGTGCGACTTCGGGATTGCGCAGGCAATCGAAGATCCGACCAATGACCCTTCGGCGATTGTGGGAACCGCCCAGTATTTCTCGCCCGAGCAGGCCAAGGGCGAGATCATCGACGGCCGGAGCGACCTGTATTCCACCGCGGTTGTCCTCTTCGAAATGGTCACCGGTTCTCCGTTGTTTTCGGGGGACACCTCGGTGGCAATCGCGTTCCAACATGTCACCCAGACAGCGCCCCGCGCTCGAAGTCGGCGCCCCGAACTGTCTCCGGAATTCGACATGATTATCGCTAAGGGGCTCGAAAAAGACCGCGCCGCACGGTATCGAACCGCGGCCGACTTCGCGGTAGCGCTTCGGTCGGTCACCAACCTGGTTGGCGGTGGACGCGCCGATCGTGCGGCGACCGCTCCGGTGATCGCACCCGAGCCCGTGTCGACACGTCCGTCGGTGACGACCGCGGGCAGCGCGCCGAGAATCGCCCTAGAATCTATCTCAGTACCCACTACTGACCCAGGCGGAGACAATATGGACCTCAACGACCTGCGCCCCCTTCTTCAGAGTGATACGCCCCCCAAAGCGAGCCTCGTCCGATGGATTTTGCTCGGCGCAGCGAGTCTGTTGGCGTTGGCGTCGCTCGTGGTGGGAATGATGTACTGGGTTCTGACATTGAATTCCGGTCAGGCTCTTGGTGGGTTGTCCATCGCAATGCCCGACGTCACCCGCGTGTCCTTCGAAACCGCCGAAACACAGCTCATGGAACTGGGTTTGACGGTGATTCGCCGAGTTGAGTCCAGCGACAGTGTTCCGAAAGGTTCCGTGATTTCAACGTCGCCCGCTCCCGGCGTGAATCTGGCGGAAGGCGAGATTGTCACGGTGATCGAATCGTCCGGCGCTCCCCTCACCGCGGTACCGTCCATCAACCTCTTGGCGCAGGCGAAGGCGGCGGAAATTCTGGAAGATGCCGGTTTTGTTGTCGGTGAAGTCACCACGGGTTTCTCGCCGACCGCACGACAAGGAGTCGTGGTGGGAAGCGACCCGGAAGAGGGCACGCGCCTCCCCGCGGGAACCCTCATCAACATCGTCGTCTCCAATGGAAAAATCAAGATTCCCGATGTCGTCGGCATGAGCGTGGGAAAAGCCACGCGAATACTTCGGGGGCCGACTCTTCAACTCGATGTCACGGTAATTCCCGACAATTCGTGTGGCGGTCAGCAGATCGGATCGCAGTCACTCAAGGGCGAAGCACCGCAACAGTCCACCATCACGATCGTCTATTGCGCAGCCGAATAGTTCAGGGGCTCAGCAACGGGCTGAGCGTCCGCGCTCGCGCCGCAACTCCGGTCATGCCGGTGGTCTCCAGCCAATTTCCTATCATGGCGTAACCCCCCTCCGTCATGACCGATTCGGGGTGAAACTGGACCCCCCACATCGGAGCGGTCGCGTGTTCCACCGCCATAATGACGCCGCCGTTCGTTCGCGCCGTGACGCGCAGTTCGTCGGGGATTGTCCCGTTGACGATTGCCAGCGAGTGGTACCGGGTTGCGCGAAACGGGGAGGGGACGCCGTCAAACTGCGCGGAATCATCGTGGGTAACGTCGCTCGTTTTCCCGTGCATCAACTCCTCGGCATGGGTAACGGTTCCCCCCATCGCCTCCGCGATTGCTTGATGCCCAAGACATATGCCCAGTAAGGGGATTGCGTTCGCCAGGGCGTGTCGGATAATCGGAATGGATAGTCCCGCGTTGGCTGGCGTTCCCGGTCCCGGAGAAATCAGAATTCCGTCGAATCCGTCCACTCGCGCAGGGATTTCTTCTTCGGCGAAAGCATCGTTCCGAACAACCACGATTTCGGCTCCGAGTTCCTGGACGTAACCGGCCAGTGTGTACACGAAGGAGTCATAGTTGTCGAGAATGAAAATCTTTGTCACTGCTGAACCGTTGATTCCTGTTGAATGAAGTTTTCCGCAATCCACGGAAACAGCCATTCCACGCACACCGCGAGTACGGCGATGACGAGAACGACGAGGACCAGGATCTTGAGCCAGCGAGGCCCGGGTAAGACGCGCCACAGTGCCGAATACATTGTTACCTCGTTATTCCTCGTGAACAGTAATTATCGGTGACCGACACGTCAACGCTATCGCTCATTGCCTAGGACTCAGCGCGCATCTCGGCCACTTCGGCCGGGGCGCCGCTCTTTCGAGGAACGAAGGATTCGAACACCGAATAGGCAATCACTCGCTCCGCGGTGGATGTTTTCGGGTGACACGAGGTCATGGTGAGAATCCGATCTTTCGCCACAATAGTCTCGCGAGGGACATCGCTGAGAACATCGGACTGGGTGGGCCAGACAAATTCGATATTGCGGAACCGATAGACGTACCAGCCTTTTTGAGTCTCGACGTAGATTCGATCGCCCACCCGCAATTTGTCTATCTGTCCGAACGGTGCGCCAAACGTCGTGCGATGCCCCGCGAGAGCAAAGTTCCCGACCGCACCCAGTGGTGTGGTGGAGGAATAGTGTCCAATCCCCGTGGAGGGGTCGTTGAGAACCTTTTTCAGGTCGACGGACTCGGCGATCGTTCGAACATAGTTGGTCCCAAATCGCGGGACCATCATGGTCGCGAAAGCAGCACCCTCGCGCGGTGACGCCACGACGGGAGGTTTCCGTGATTGCATCGCTCCTTCGGAACTGCCGCTGTCGCGATCGTATTCGACGACCTGTTCCGTTGTTTCTTCCCAGGTCTCCGAGAGTGACACGCCCGCCGCATCCTGTTGGGCTCCTGCCAGGATGTCTCCGAGCCAGACGTACCAGACATAAAAGAACAGGACCAGGACTCCCACTGTGATGAAAAGGTCACTCATCACTTCTCGAATTTTTCGTGACGACACGCGTTGTACGGCGAGACTCAGCCTCTCCCGAATCATCCGCTCACCAACGCAGTTTTGGCAATTTCCGCCGGAGCGCCATTGGCGCGGGGCACAAACGATTCAAACACCGCGTAGGCGATGAGTCGTTCTGCGGCGGAGAGTTTCGGATGGCACGTCGTCATAGTGAGAATTCTATCGCGGGCATCAATTTGCAACTGGGGCACGGGGTTAAGAACCGCTACCTGGGTTGGATACACGTATTCGATGTTCCGGAATCGATAGACATACCAACCATCCTCGGTTTCCACGTAAATTCGATCGCCGATTCGAAGCTTGTCGACCTCTCCGAGCGGCGCCCCATAGGTGGTGCGGTGACCCGCAACAGCGAAGTTCCCGATTTGGCCCAAGAGGGCTGTGTTGGGATAGCGACCGATGCCCGTCACCTGATTGTTCAACACCTTTTCCACATCGACACCTTCGGCAACCGTTCGCTCATAGCGCGAGCCGAACCGGGGAATGAGGACCGTAGCGAACGATTGGGCCTCTCCCGGCGATTTGACCACGGGTGGTGGAACGTCCGTGATTGCCCCGTCCGATGTCCCGGCCGCCCGATCAAACTCGGTGGTACCGGTCGGCACGCTGGTCCAGGTGTTGGACAGCGCTGACGCTGCTTTATCTTGCGCAGCACCCTGCACGATGTCGTTGAACCACACGTGCCAGCCGAGAAACAACAGCACGAACAGCCCCGCCGTTACCAGGGTTTCGCCCGATATTCCGATCGCGCGATCAACAAATTCCCGTCGCGTGACAAGAATTCCGATGCCCCGGAAATCGACAATTTGCCGTCGTGTTTCCTGGGGGACAAATTCGCCGATGCGCTTCCCGACCGATATCTCGCGAAGCGTGTAGGTTCGACCGCGAATCTGCTCGGGATTTGCATCACTCGGTTTCCGTCCACCGGGGCGTGGCGTTCCAGAGTTTTGTTTGTCGGATCGAGGGGGCACGGGTTCAATTCTAACCTCGGTTTGAGTGGGCGAGGGGGTGTGGGTATGCTGGAACAATGGCAAAGACGACCTCGGACGACCAGTACCCCGATTCGACCCCCGCACGAAACACGAATGCAGCGCCGAACCCCGTGTGGTTCAAGCCGATTATGTTCGGTTTCATGCTCGTCGGGCTCGTCTGGATTTTGACCTATTACGTCAGTGCCGGACTGTTTCCCATCGCGACCATTGGGGCCGTGAACATCGTGATTGGCTTTGGTCTGATGTTTGTTGGCTTCCTGATGACGACTCGGTGGCGTTAGGCTCAAATTACACGCGTGTAATTATCCCCGACTGGGGATAACTCGGTTGATAACTTTATCGGCGGCGTCGAAGAAGCAGGAACGACGTGACCGCACCGCCGACAAGCCCTCCGAGGTGGGCCTGCCACGAGATTCCCGGCACAACGAACCCGATTGCCAGGTTTAAGCCAATAATCACGACCAACGACACATTATTGCCACCGAAACCGCGATTGACGATAAACAGGGCGGCAAAAAGCCCGAAAACACCGGCGGAAGCGCCGATGACGACGGAGTCAGGGTTCATCACGACGACGGCCAAACAGCCAGCCACGATCGACGCGGTGAAAATCACCGCAAACTTTGCGCTGCCAACAATGCGCTCCACCGCGTTACCCAGCACCCACAGCGAATAGCCGTTGAACATGATGTGGACGATTCCGCCGTGCGCGAACGCCGAGGTGACGATTCGCCACGGTTCCGTCGACATCAGTGGGGCATAGAACGCGAGGGCAAAAGTGAGCTGGTCACCGAACAAATATTGCGCGACGTAGACCACTCCGATGAGACCGAGAAGGACGAACGTCACCGGGGTTCGATTGCGGCGCATCGACACCCACAACTGGTTCGTCACGAGATAGCGATGTGTGAAATCACTACGGGCGTGACGGGCTTGTCATTGGCGCCAGTGGGTACCGCTTCGATTGCCGAGACGACGGCGCGGGACTCCTCGTCCGCGACAACCCCGAAGATGGTGTGTTTCGCTTGCAACCAGGGGGTCGGCGCGGTTGTGATGAAAAACTGCGAACCGTTGGTGCCGGGTCCCGAGTTCGCCATAGCGAGCATGAAGGGTTCCGAAAAGTTGAGTTCGGGGTGAATCTCGTCCTCGAACTGGTAGCCGGGGCCGCCAAACCCCATTCCCAAGGGGTCACCGCCCTGGATCATGAACGTCGGAATAATTCGGTGGAAAACAACACCGTCATAGAGCGGTGTCGTCATCGCGTTCCCGGATTGGGGGTGAGTCCACCCGAGTGACCCGTCAGAGAGACCAACGAAGTTCGCGACGGTTTTCGGAGCGTGGTTTCCCAAGAGGTTGACGCGAATATCCCCGTGGTTTGTCTGAATGGTCGCGGTCTGTGTGTGAATTGACATGGCTCTATTCTGCCTCGTTCCGAGGTGCGGGATGGACAATCGTGAGTCATAATAAAGAGGTCAAGGAGGCACGATGCCCACGCCCTATTCCAAAGAACTCGCGGCAATCACCCGTGCGGCGGGTAACGCATTCGGTCGCCAACGAGATGTTCTCGATTCGGCCGGGCAAATTCTCGCGGATGCCGCGCGCCTTGCGGGCAATTACGGACGAAACGAGATTGGTCCCCGGGCTCGTGACGAGTACGAGTCCCGTATCGCGCCGCTCATTGCGAGTGGTCTCGTGGCCGGCCGACGCCTTCTGAAGAAAAGTCCGGCTATCCCCAAGAAGTCGGGTCTGGGGGGATTTATCGCGGCGGGGTTTGGGGTTGCACTCGTAGCAGGCATCGCCTACGTCGCCTGGCAGGTGTTGCGAACCGACGATCAGGCGTGGGTTGACGACGACTTCGACGTCGACTAGGCGTCGACGGTTATTTCACTTCCCACAACCCTCGATACGC
>JAULYU010000111.1:0-1872 GCA_032117735.1 Microbacteriaceae bacterium | reverse complement strand
CCCAGAATTCACGGAAATAGTAGTGCGCGGAGTGTTCGCCGCCGAAGACCGCTCCGGTTTCACGCATCACGTCCTTGATGAGTGAGTGCCCGACGTTCGTGCGAATCGCGTGAGCACCCGCGCCCCTAATCACCTCGGGCACGATGAGCGACGTGATGAGGTTGTGCAGAACCGTGGGGGTCTCTTCACCGAGTTGCCGAACCCGAGCGATTTCGCGCAACGCCACGATTGCCGCGACCGCACTCGGCGACACGGGGTCACCGTGTTCATCCACCACAAAACACCGGTCGGCATCGCCGTCAAAGGCGAGCCCGATATCTGCACTGTGCTCGACCACCGCGCGCTGAAGATCCACCAGGTTGGCGGGTTCGAGCGGGTTCGCTTCGTGATTGGGGAACGTCCCGTCCAATTCGAAATACAGCGGAATGACTTCGAGTGGTAGCACGGGAAGCCCCGCGGCCGTGCCGAGAACAGCGGGCACGGTCAGTCCGCCCATACCGTTTCCCGCATCGACAACCACGCGAAGAGGTCGAATCGCGGCCAGGTTTACCAGCGTCCGCAGATAGGTCGCGTAATCGATCAGGACATCGGTCGTTGTCGCGACGCCAGGGTGGTCGACCACCGGGATGCCCGATTCCAAGTACTCCGTGGCGCGATCGCGAATTGCCGCCAGTCCCGTATCCAGGCTTATCCCCTGGGCGCCCGCCCGCGAGAACTTGATGCCGTTGTACGAGGCGGGGTTGTGCGACGCGGTGAACATCGCCGCGGGGGCATTCCACGAACCGGATGCGAAATACGACTCGTCCGTCGAGCACAAACCAACATTGGTCACATTGGCTCCACGGTTGGTCGCACCGCGGGTGAATGCCGCAACGAAGCCGGGGGATGACTCGCGCATGTCATGTCCCACCACCACGGTCTGCCCGGCGACGCCCAACTCATCGACGAAACCAGCGGCGAGCGCCTCCACCACGTCGTCTGTTAACTCGGTTCCGACGAGCCCACGGACGTCATAGGTCTTGACAAATCGGGTCAAATCGGCCGGCATGCTCACCCTTCCATCGGTCTGCTTACGATACCGCACGGGGTTTTGTCTCAACGCGACAGTGTGGACCCTCGCGGGTTTCTGTCGTTCGGTTTAGGCTGGCGTAATGGACGTTGCACGCCGAACTCGAAGTCGCCACGGCCGAACGCCACGATCCGACGTTCGAGGAATCGCCGCAATCGGCGCGGGCGGGCGGAATGTGGCCTTTGCGGACATCGCCAAAGACGTGGTCAATTATCTGTGCGACACCCAGCCGAGCCTCATGCACGACGTCCACGTCGAGATGACCCTGTTACCCAGTAGCGAGCGTGCTGACGGAATACCCCGGCGTTGGACGGCGTTGCGCTCCGAACGACGAGTGATTCTGTATCGACTCCCGATCGAGCGCGGGGCCAAACTGCACCGAAATGACGAGTGGCACCGCCGCAACAACATCGAAACCGTGGTCATCGAAGCTATCGCCGATGTCCTCGACATCGACCCCTACGAACTAGCGCCGAATCGGTACTTCCCTCACGCCTAACCGCTCACAATCACGATGTTGGCGGCATCGATGGGTGCGGTCAGACCGCGAAGCGTCGCAATTCCCTCCGGCGCCGACACGAACGCGGCAGTCGACACGTTGCCGGTCGACGTCACCGTCACGAGGCCCGCGGTCACGGGCAGGACGCGTGCCCCGCGCGCGGGGATGACGACCTCGACGGTTTCCCCACCGCTCAGAATCGTGACCGTCACGTCATTCGTGGTGGGATTGGAGAGCCCGAGGACCGCGCCGGCGGGGACAAACAGCGCTGCGATGCCGGTCTGGGCCGGCGCCGCACTCGCCC
>JAULYU010000110.1:0-10882 GCA_032117735.1 Microbacteriaceae bacterium | reverse complement strand
CCCGTCCGGTTCGTCTACACCGCGCTCCACGGAGTGGGCTGGGAGATGTCGAACCGTTGTTATCGTGCCGCCGGACTGGGCGACGCGATTGTGGTGCCCGAACAGATCGAACCCGACGGCGCGTTTCCGACCGTCGCCTTTCCGAACCCGGAGGAACCCGGCGCACTCGACCTCGCCTTCGCCACAGCGGACCAGGCCGGGGTGGACCTCATCATTGCGAACGACCCCGACGCGGATCGGCTCGCCGTCGCGATTCGCGACAACGGCACGTGGCGGCGCTTGACCGGAAACGACGTGGGAAGTTTGTTGGGGTGGCGCGCCGCCGAGCGCAACAAGGGAACGGGAAAACCCGCCGCTCTCGCCGCCTCGATTGTGTCGTCGCCCGCTCTCGGTGCGATTGCCGCCGACTATGGAATCGATTTTTCGTACACGCTGACGGGGTTCAAATTCGTCAACCGTGTGCCGAACCTCATTTTCGGATACGAGGAGGCCCTCGGGTACCTCGTGGACCCCGACAAGGTCCGCGACAAGGACGGCATATCGGCGGCGGTCGACTTCCTCGCGATGGCGGGTGAGTTACAGGAACGCGGTGTCACGGTGGCCGACCACCTCGAAGAATTCGCCGACAGGTTCGGCGCATTCGCGTCGACCCAGATTTCCATTCGGGTCTCGAATGTTGCCGAAATCGCCACGATTTCGTCGATGTTTCGGGATGCCCCCCCGACGACTCTCGGTGGAAAGGCCGTGACCGCGGTCGACGATTTCGCGAACGGCTTCCAGCAGTTCCCGCCCAACGACCTCATCCGCCTGACCATCGACGGTGGCTCGCGCGTGATCGTTCGGCCGAGCGGGACCGAGCCGAAGCTCAAAATCTATGTCGACGCGTCCGTCCGCGATGGTTCGGACCGCACCGCCCGCGTTGCCGACACGGTCGCCGCCATCGAATCTGATGTGCGCGCGTTTATCAAGGATTTCGCACCCGACAATGCTTAACTTCACCGACCCCGATTTTCTCGTCGACCCGTATCCCGCTCTCGCCGAGGCGCGCGCGGTCGGTAAACCATTCTGGCACGACGAACTGGGGGTGTTTCTCGCACCCCGACACGCGGACGCGAACGCGGTCTTACGCAGCAAAACGCTCGGACGCATTTTCACCCCGAAGTCCCCGGAAACCGAGTGGTACGAGTTCAACTACCTGCACTCCGAATCGATCCTCGACTCGGAACCGCCCCAGCACACCCGTTTGAAGTCGCTCGTGAGTAAAGCTTTCAACCCGGGCACCATCGCGGCGCTCCGGCCCGACATCGAGCGACTCACCGCCGAGTTGCTCGACGATTGCGCGGCGAAACTGTCGGCGAACGGATCATTCGACCTCATCGCCGATTTCGCGGAGCCTCTCCCCGTCAAAGTCATCGCCCACATGTTGGGTTTCCCCGACGAGGACGAGCACCTCTTGCGCCCCTGGTCCCAATCCATCGTCAAAATGTACGAGGTCAATCCGAGCGAGGACCACCGGCTCGAGGCGCGGACGGCGGCGGCGGAGTTCGCCGCGTACGTCCACGGATTGATGAACGAACGCACGGTACAACCGGAAAACGATCTGATCTCCACTCTTGTCGCTGTCGAAAAGGATGGGCGACGCCTCAGCGTCGAAGAACTCATCGCGACTTGCGTGCTGTTGCTCAACGCGGGGCACGAAGCGAGTGTCAACGGGTTCGGCAACGGCATGGTCGCGACGCTTCGTGAACCAGCGACGATGCAACCTCTGCGTGATGACCCGCGCGGGGTCTCGCGGTCGGCACTCGAGGAATTCCTGCGGTTCGATTCCCCCCTGCAACTTTTCGAACGAACGGCAAAGGTCGACACCGAAATAAACGGGGTGACGATTCGGGCCGGTCACAAAATCGCGGCGCTCCTCGGCGCCGCCAACCGTGACGCCGACGTGTTCGACTCGGCGGACACGCTCAACCTCGAGCGCGAATCCAACCCGCACATCGCCTTCGGAGCGGGAATTCACTTCTGCATCGGCGCCCCGCTCGCACGATTGGAAATGGCGGTGTCACTGCCCGCCCTGATCGAGCGCTTTCCCCGTCTCGAACTCGCTGGTGAACCCGTGCGCCGACCGACGTTTGTCCTGCGCGGTTACGACCGGGTTTCCGTCACCGCTTAGTTCACTCCTGTGCCAGGAGAATAATTCCTGCGCCCTCTAGACAGACCGCACCGTCGTTGGTAGTTTTTATTAACCTGTTTATTTAGTTTAATGTTAAGGACTGTCAATTATGAGCAATCGCCTCTTCCGTCGACGCATCGCCGCGTGGGCCACGTTCGGACTCGTTGCCGCGTCACTTGTCGCGATCACGCCCGCCGCAAACGCCAATGGCACCTCGGGGCCCGTTGGCCCGTCAGATTTTTCCTTCAGCCGCGAAAGCACCGATGGTTTCTCCTTTGTGGTGAAGCCAGGCGAAAGCGCGGGCCTCCAAAGCTCCACCAACGTCATAGACACGTGGTCGGGCTGGCCGCTTCCCCGCAACACTGTCCTTAGTCGTAACGCCCTCAAGGTGACCACGCTCCCCGCGGACGTTGAGCAATACGACTGGGATTACCGCAGTTGGCAACTCTACAACTTCGATCCCGAGAGTCAGGCGGAATGTGATTTCTACGAAGAGACAAACACAGTCAAAATGACCACCGAGATGACGTGCGCGCGGAACCTGTGGGTGTCGGACACCATCACGGTGGAAAACAACTCTCCGACCACGAAAACCGTCAGTACAAACGCCGCGAGCCTCAAGGTCAAGTACGGAAAGAAAACCATCGGGGTGTCGGACTCACGAATTGACAGAGCCGTCGCCAACATTTCGATCACCGGTGAGGATTCGGCAGTAATCACACCCTCCGAGGATAATGTGGGCCTTGGGTTCAATGTATGTCTCGCCGAGGAAACACTGTCCGCGAACGACACGCTGACCGTTCACCCCGTCGTGACTTTCAACGATGTCGCCCTGAGTGAAACTGCCTACAATGTTTACGGCTGGGGTGAGGATGTCACTGTTGACGGCGGCTGGGATGGGGATCTCACTGTCGTGACCGAACCCGATTCGCTGAGCGTCGAGTACACGGTGCCGGAACCAGAAGACGGCGAGGAACTCGAGAACCTGGTCGTCGAATTGGGCATCTACCCCGTGAACACGGACCCCGGAGAGTACGCTGGGTCGGTTGATGTCAAACTCAATGGCACATCGGTCACCGAACCTTGCCCCTCGTACAACCTGGATTGGCCAACACTCGACAGCGTCAATGGCTCAGTGACAATCGCTGAGGGGTCTCTGCCCAACGCAACCTTCACCAGCAATGAAAACTTCGATCAATATTCCAGTCAACCTGACGGTTTTGGTGGAATGTTCTATTATGGTTTCGAAGGTGATGATTGGGATGATAACCCCAACAGCGACGTGAGCGTGGTGCACCTGGACGGAAACACCCCGAGTAACTCCCTGGCGGGTGTGGGAGAAATCGTCCTCAACTCCGGCCGCTACGGCTATGTCGACATTGCGCGGTTCGGGGAAAACGGCGATAACTGGTACGCCCTCGCAGCAGGCAACAAAGGCGCCTACACCTTCACGTCCGGAACGATGGACGGTACCGCAATCGCGACCCACACCTTCACGAGCAGGACTCTCAACGGGCTGTGTGGCCGTGGCTTCGCCGCGGACTGGGTCTCGACGATTTCCGCCCCAACTGTCAGCCCGCTACTGGACGTTTCGTGCTTCAACAAATCGATCGGCAAGTCGGTGCTGGCGAAAGTAGTCGGGGGCGCAGTGTCCGTGGTGGCCACACTCGGCACCGGGACGAAGTCGCGCCCCTGTGTTGTGAACTCCTACGGTAGGGACACGCGTGCGTCCGGTACCGAAGCGGCCGCGGTCTTCTACACCCGCGTGTCATCGAAGGATGATAACGGTTATTGCGGTGCCCGGGGCGCAACGATTATTTCCTCGCGTTCTATCACCACGGTGACCGCAGCGCTCAGTGGTACTCCTGTCCGTACAGTTCTCGCCGCAAACCCGTGGGGGGATCGAGACGAACCCGTGTACATCGAAATTGCAGCGGCAACCACTCAGGGGGAATGGTTCGGTGTGTCGTACGAGTCTTCCGATTTGATGTACTCTCCGGCGACGCCCGCCCAGTTGTTCGAGATGAACGGATTAGGAATTGACGCCGTGGCCGATATCACGCTCGACCCTTCGATGGACTTCGGGGACTGGAGCCTCCTGTCACCGCTGAGTCAAGTGTCCTCCACTGAATGGAAACTGATGTTTTCCGGTTCGGCGGAGTTCGATGGTGAAAACGTGTCGCGCGCAACCGTCGCGACCATTGACGACAACGGAGTTGTCACCAACGGTGACGTCCTCGAAGCAAGTGGTATGGGTTACTCCAGCGGTCGAGTCATTAACCGTTTTTCGTCCGATTCCGAGGGAAATGCGAGGTTCTACAGCGTGACGGGTGTGGACACCTACACGTCCGCAGCGTGGGACTTCCGTTAGTAACCACGATTCGCCCAGGGGTGCCGCGACAGATTTTTGTCGCGGCACCCTTTACTTTTGCACCCTAGGCTGAACTACGTGGTCCTCAATAAAATCATCCTGTTCTACGCGTTTGCGCCGGTCGCCGACCCGCATGCCGTCGTGCTCTGGCAACGGGCGCTGTGCGAACAACACGGGCTCCGTGGGCGGATCATTGTGTCGCCGCACGGCATCAACGGAACCGTCGGCGGGCCGATTGACGCCGTCAAACGCTACGCGAAGGCCACCAAGCAGTATCCCGGATTTGGGAAGACAGACGTGAAGTGGTCGGACGGAACGGGAAACGACTTCCCACGACTCAGCGTCAAAGTTCGACCCGAGCTCGTCGGGTTCAACTCGCCCGATGAAATCGTCGTCGGACCCGCGGGCGTTCTGAACGGCGGGGTTCACCTCAGCCCTCGACAGGTGAATGACCTCGTTGCCGAGCGCGGGGACGACGTGGTGTTTTTCGACGGACGAAACACATTCGAAGCACGAATCGGACGGTTCACAAACGCCGTCGTTCCCGATGTGCGAACCAGCCAGGACTTCATCACCGAGCTGGACAGCGGCAAATACGACCACTTCAAAAGCAGGCCCGTCGTGACCTACTGCACCGGCGGTGTGCGGTGCGAAATCCTCAGCGCGGCGATGCTCAACCGCGGTTTCTCCGAGGTCTATCAAATCGAGGGTGGAATCGTGCGATACGGCGAGGCCTACCGCGACAAAGGGCTGTGGGAAGGTGCGCTGCACGTATTCGACGAGCGTATGACCATTACCTTTAGCGACAACGCCGCGGTTATTGGCGAGTGTGACAACTGCGGCTCGGGCACGTCGACGGTAGTCAATTGTGCGAACCTCGCGTGTCGCCACCGCGCGATCCTGTGCGCGTCGTGCCTCGACAACCCCGTGAATCTCGAGTGCGACGGACAGCACGCAGACCAGCGCGTTGCCGGCGAGGTCGGCTAGCAATTTCACTTTTTCGTAGTGGCACATTAACCCACTGTCCCTATAGTGAGAACAACTAGAGTTTTTGGAGAAGAGCATGCGCAAACACATTTCCCTCGTCGCCACGATGTTGCTCGTGGCCTCCGGACTCGTTGTCGTAGCTCAACCCGCGTTCGCCGCCCCCGAGGCGGCAACGAATTGGACGATCATTCGCGGAGCAGAACCCGATGGGGTTTCACTCGAAATCCGAGAGGGCGAGTGGGGGGATGCGGTTTTCACGGCATCCGTGGGGAGCGATTGGGAAGGTTGGGCTCACCCCAAAAAGAAGAAGTGGGTTTTTTCGGCCCAACAACCGGAGATTTTCGGCTGGGAGGACCTCCCCGGTTATTGGTCCCAATACTGGTATGCATCCAGCAGTGTCGATCCCGAATGCCAGTTTGCTGGCTTTGCCGCGAAGTACACCGTCAAACTCAACAGTTGCATTGACACGGTGGCCGTTGCCTTACGCATGTCGATGGAGGAAGAAGCATCGGAGACGTCGGTCATTTCTACCAACATCGACACAATCCCTTTCAAAGCCAACAACGTGCCCATCACGGAATCCACTGGCCGGCTGTTTCACGCATCGTTTTCGTTCTCCGTCACGGATTCCGCAAGCCTCACTATCGTGGACGGTGACGCCGACTACGTTGAGCCCTACCTAGAGGTGTGTGTCGATGAAGAACTCGTTGACGTGGGCGATGAGGCACTGGTGTCACTTTCTGCCACTCTGGACGGCAACCCGCTTCCGGAATCGAGCAGCGGCTCGGACCCGTGGGTTGACTGGGGAGACGCTGATGGCGGCACCTTCGCGGTCGAACACGATGAATGGTCCGAGAACGCACCGCTGGAAGACGTGGGCGCTTACTTTGGGGGGCGGATTCACCTTCCCGCGAGCGGCACCGTGACTGTCACCGCGTCCGCGGAGATGACAATCGGCGGAAACTCAATCCTCGAACCGTGTCCCACGTCAGGTTCCGGTTTCCACGATCCACTCGACGTCTCGGCAGCGAACGGCACAATCAATGCAACGGCGACCAACGAGAATCTGCCAGACGATTTCACTTGGTCCGAATACACAGGCCAACAACAATTTGCGGCGGATGGATTTGGTGGCATGTTCTCGTATCCAATGGTTGGTTTTCTCGAGAGCGGGGATGTCAATGCCACCCATTTTGATTCCACGGGACCACAAAACAATCTCGACGATGGTGCGGGACACATCAGTCCCCCTTCCCTTGCTGGCGAACTGAGGGCTGGCCGCTGGGATGCGGGAGGTTCACAGGTACTGTCGGTCGGGCTCGAGGACGGTGACACGTGGATGCTGGAAAACCGGCCGATGGCGACCGGAACGACCAACACGATTTCCCTCGAACAACGCGAGTTGGATCCGGGTTGCGGGGTCACTCGAGCACTGGCGTCGATTATCACCCCCATTTCTGCCCCAACCAGTTCGCCTCTCGTCTTCGTGCATTGCTCGAAAAAGGTCAAGAAAAACAAATACGCAGAGTTCATCAGCGTTGCGAGCGTCGACTTCAGCGGCGACGGGTCTCTCGTGTTCGTCGCCAACCCCACCCCGAACACACCGAAACAACTCACGCAATCAGAACTGCACCTAGCAACCAACCCGCGCGCGGAAGGTTCGGAAACCGCCGTCTGGATCTACGCCGAAAACTCCAACCCGATGGCCAAGCGCCCGAGAGTCTCTAACCGAACCGTGACCACGATCTCGGCTGACGGAACCGACGCTCAATTCGAACTCACCGACGACCCGTTCCCAGGGGACAATCCCTGGCAGATTTTCTTGACCGCAGGCGGTGAACCGGGGCAATGGGTCGGCGTCGGCGTGTGGTACACGTGGGATGAAAGCACTGGTGTTTGGGTCCAACAACTCAAAGTCCTCACGGTGACCGACTCCAGTTCGATTTCCGTTGGCGATGACATCGAGTTCACCGATCCTGAGGCCGAATTTCTCTCGGTGCACAGCGCACTCAGCACCCAAACGGACGGCGACGTTGTGCTCGCCATGTCGGGTGCTCGATATTTTGACGGAGAGGTAACCCACTATTTCGCCTCGTCGATTCTGGACCCCGACGACGGAAGTGTGAGCCTCGGTGAGGTTGTCTCCAACACGAGTTCTGCCAATTTCGACGCGCCGTCCCAACCCGAGCCGGGCTTCGATGCCGACGGAAACATGGTCGTCTACTGGATTACGTCGGCAACCGAGTACCAGGTTGTCACCTGGGGCGCGCAGTAGACCACTCGCTGCGGTCGGCTAGTTCGTATAAGCCGCGAGAATGAATTCGGACAGCTCATCCCGCTCGTCGCTCGGCACAAACGCGGCATTGATGGCGTTGAGTTGCCATTCGAGCACGTCGTTCAGGTCGTAGCCAAAGACCTCGGCCAGATTGGCGATCTCGCGCGACAGGCTCGTTCCGCTCATGAGACGGTTGTCGGTGTTGACGGTGACGGCGAATCCGAGTTGATAGAGCAAGTCGAACGGGTGGTCATGGATGCTGTCACCAAATCGCCCAAAAGCCTTGGTGTGCACGTTCGACGTGGGGCAGATTTCGAGCACGATTCGACGGTCCCGAACCCATTCGGCGAGGGATCCCATCACCACGTGCTGGGCGGCACCGGACTCGGTGATGGTGAGGTCGTCCGTGATTCGAACTCCGTGGCCCAAGCGCAACGCTCGGCCATCCATGAGCGCAGCTTCGATGCTGTCCACACCGTCGGCCTCACCCGCGTGGACTGTGCGGGGCACCCAGGCCGCATCGAGTTTTGCGAAAGCACTCGCGAGTCGTGACACGGGAAATCCGATTTCGGGTCCGGCGATATCAAACCCCGCCACTCCGCGACCCCGGTACTCGATGGCAAGGTCCGCGACGGCATCCGCGTTGTCAGCCTGTCGCATCGCACACAACAATTGCGCGACCCGAATCGCCGAGCCGGTGGATCGACCGGCGTCAACCGCGGCAGTGATCCCGCGTTGCACGGCGTCGACCGCGTCGCGCATGGACATTCCCGCAGTGAGGTGTAATTCCGGAGCCCACCGCACCTCGGCGTAGACGACACCGTCGGCGATCAAGTCCTCGACAAACTCCCGCGCGATGCGCTCGAGGTTGCCCGCGGTCTGCATGACCGACAGAGTCACGTCGAAGGTTGCGAGGTAATCGACGAGGTTGCCGGAATCCGCGTTGGCGCGAACCCACTCATTCAGTTGGTCCGTCGTGGAACACGGAATCGTGATTCCCCCCGCCGTGGCGAGGTCCACGATGGTCGACGGACGCACCCCGCCGTCGAGGTGGTCGTGAAGCGAGATTTTGGGAAGCGACTCGACGATGACGTCGGTCCCCGGAAAAACGTGAGTGGGTCGATCTCCGGGCGTTACCTGAGGAAGTCCGATACGGCTCATCCGGTGATGACCTCGGCGATGAGTGGCCCGTGGTCGACGACACTCTCGCCGATTTCCCAACCGCCCTCCAGCGCCTCTAGCGCTCGTTCGAAACGGGCGGGTTCGTTCGCCGACAGGGTGAAGAGAACGTCGCCTTTCTTCACCAGCGCCCCCGGCTTGACCGCAAGATCGATTCCCGCGGCGTGAATGACGGGGTCTTCTTTCCGCGCCCGGCCCGCACCGAGGCGCCAGGCGGCGATTCCGAACGGCAACGCGTCCATCCGTGCGACGACCCCGTCCCGGTCGGCGACGACGACGTGTGTATCCGAGGCCACGGGCAGAGCCGCGTCGGGGTCGCCGCCCTGCGCGGACACCATCGCCCGCCACGTGTCCATTGCTTTGCCGTTAGTCAGATGCGATCGGACATCAACACCCGACATACCCGACAGTTCGAGCATGTGTTCGGCCAGCGTGACGGTGATGTCGATCACGTCGGCGGGTCCGCCACCGGCGAGCACCTCAACCGATTCCCGAACCTCGTTCGCGTTTCCGATTGCGAGACCGAGCGGGGTGTTCATGTTGGTGAGGACCGCCCGCGTCGCCACACCGGCGTCGTTGCCGATTCCGACGAGCACGTGGGCGAGTTCCTTGGCGCGCTCGAATTCGCTCATGAACGCACCGTTTCCGAACTTCACGTCGAGAACCAGCGACGCCGTGCCTTCGGCCAGTTTTTTGCTCATGATGCTCGAGGCAATCAGCGGAATGGCCTCGACCGTTCCGGTAATGTCTCGGAGCGCGTATAACTTGCTGTCCGCCGGTGCGAGCCCACTGCCCGCGGCACACACGACGGCGCCGACCGACTCCAATTGCGCCAACATTTCGGCGTTCGACAGGTTGGCGCGCCACCCCGGGATGCTCTCGAATTTGTCCAACGTGCCACCCGTGTGCCCGAGCCCACGGCCGGACAATTGGGGCACCGCGAGACCGAAACTTGCGACCAGTGGCGCGAGCGGCAGGGTGATCTCGTCACCGACGCCTCCGGTGGAGTGCTTGTCGGTCGTGATTTTCGACAACCCCGAAAAGTCGAGGCGTTCGCCCGAATTGACCATGGCGGCGGTCAGGTCGTTGATTTCGGTCGACACCATCCCCCGCAGGAAAATCGCCATTGTCATCGCCGACATCTGTTCTTCCGCGACGTAACCGCGAGTGTACGCGTCAACCAACCAGTCGATCTGAGCGGTGGACAGATGTCCACCATCGCGCTTGATTTTGATGAGGTCGACCGCGTCGAACGGCTCGATTCCGGTCATTCGCATCCCTCACAGGTAGTGGCCGCGGCCGGGTCGGTCACGGCATACGCGTCCAGTTCCCGCGGCCCGAACGCATCGGGCAGAACTTGGTCGATGGTTCGAAACCCGGACACGGTCTCGAGAATCATTCCGGGCGCCGAGTGTTCGTATAACAGTTGCCGACAGCGTCCACACGGCATGAGGATCGCGCCGTTTCCGTCAACACAGGTGAAGGCGACGAGTTTGCCGCCACCGCTCATGAGCAGCGCACTGACGAGTCCGCACTCGGCACAGAGCCCAACCCCGTAACTCGCGTTTTCGACGTTGCAACCGCTGACGATGCGCCCGTCATCGACGAGCGCCGCGACGCCGACGGGAAAGTTGGAATAAGGCGCGTAGGCCCGCCGCATCGCGTCATTCGCGTGTTGTCGCAGTTCGTCCCAATTGATGTCCGACACAGTTATCCCTTGATATACGGTTTACCGGTCGCCGCAGGCGCGCGAACACGCCCGACAAAACCGACCACCGCGATGAGAGTGACGACGTAGGGAACGATCGTGATGAAGTCGGTCGGGATGCCGGGGCTCACTTGGTTTGCCCAGATTCGCAGCACGATGGAAAAGCCGAACAGCAGTGCGGCGGCGGCGGCC
>JAULYU010000109.1:0-6140 GCA_032117735.1 Microbacteriaceae bacterium | reverse complement strand
AATTCGAGGTCGGACAGAGTTTGTTCATCCGCCGCAGCCCCCGTGACGAGCGTCCAATTCGACGAGGCAGAGAAGTGCCGGTCTGCGTCCTGCACCAGGAACCCGCCCGAAACCTCGCGAATTTCGCACGGAAGTCGCTCGAAGTCACTGGGCAAGACCAGGAGTCGCAGATTCTTTTTTGCGGACAACACCCGGACCGCGTCATCGTCAAACCCGGGCGCGACGATGACTTCGGTAAAAACGTCCACGATTGATTCGGCCGCGGCGGCGGTGATGGTTCGGTTTGCGGCGATGACCCCGCCAAAGGCGGAGACCGGATCACACGCGTGGGCACGGACGTGCGCCTCGGCGATGGTCGACCCGATGGCAATCCCGCACGGGTTGGCGTGTTTGATGATGGCGACCGCCGGCTCGTCGTGGTCAAACGCCGCGCGCACCGCCGCGTCCGCATCGACGTAGTTGTTGTACGACATCTCTTTTCCATGAATCTGGGTCGCCTGGGCGATTCCGACACCCCCATGAGCACCGTACAAAGCCGCGTTTTGGTGGGCATTTTCGCCGTAGCGGAGCGCGGCTAACCTATCGGCGGCGATGCGTAACGCCGGGGCGAACCCCGATGCGTCGTGGGGATACTCGTTCTGCATCCAGGTGGCGACGGCCGCGTCATAACCCGCCGTGTGCGCGAAGGCGCGGCCCGCGAGAATTCGACGCTGGTCGAGGGTCGTTCCACCCGACGTGATTGCCGCAACAACGTCAGGGTAATCGGTGGGATTCACGATGACAGCGACATTGTGGTGATTCTTGGCCGCCGCGCGAACCATCGCGGGTCCGCCGATATCGATGTTTTCAACCACCGTCGCCGCCTCCGCACCACTCGCGACGGCCGCGGCGAAGGGATACAGGTTGACGACGATCAGGTCGAACGGTTCGATACCCAACTCCGCTAACTGAGCGACGTGTGAGTCGTATCGGAGGTCCGCCAAAATCCCGCCGTGAATCGACGGATGCAGGGTTTTTACACGCCCGTCGAGCGATTCGGCAAACCCCGTCACTTCGCTGACCTCCGTGACGGCAATCCCCGCATCGCGAATCGTCTGGCAGGTCGAACCCGTCGAGACGAGGGAAACGCCGGCCTCCGAGAGCGCCGAAGCGAGGACGAGCAGGTCCGTTTTGTCCGAAACAGAAATCAGCGCGCGGCGAATCTCGACTCGATCGCGGGATCGGTCGGGCGTGGGGAGCGCGGACACCATCAGTTCTCCTGAAGGACGGCCGACTCGCGTGCCGCGAGGTCGCGAACGACCTCGGCGAGAAGCTCGCGCTCGACGATCTTGATTCGGTCGTGAAGGACGGTCTCCGTGTCGCCCTCGAGAACCGGAACGCGCCGCTGGGCGAGAATCGGGCCGGTGTCGACACCGTCGTCGACGACAATCACGCTCGCGCCGGTTTCGGTCACGTCCGCGGCACAGGCGTCACGAACCGCGTGAGCGCCGGGAAACTCGGGCAGGAACGAGGGGTGAGTATTGATGATCATGGGGGCAAATCGGTGGACAAAAGTCGGCGGCAGCACCCTCATGAAACCCGACAGAATTACCAGATCTGGTGCAAAACTGTCCACCACATCCGCAAGTCGATTGCCCCACTCGTCGCGATCAGCACCGCGCTCGAGCGGTTCGATAAATGTCGGGATTCCGGCGTGACGGGCGTGCTCGAGACCGGCGGCCTCCGAGTCTGCACCGACGGCCACCACCGTCGCGGGAACGGTTCCGTCGGCACACGCACCGAGGAAGGCGTGCAGGTTAGACCCGTGACCCGAGATGAGTACTACGGTGCGCAACATTCGTCCAGTTTACCGAGGCGCAGTCGGCGGATGAGGGACCTCACGATTCGCGAGCGAATCCCCGATGATTTTCCCCGCCAGCAAACCGACTAGTGATCCGGCCAACACGCCACCCGCCAACACGAGCGCGACCAGCGCCGGGTCTATTCCGACCTGAGCGAAACGACCTCCGCCGGCGGCTCCGGCGGCGTAGGAGCCGACGACCGCCGCCACCAGACCGACAATCGCCGCGGCCACCACCGCCGTCAGGGCGACACGACCCAGGTCCGCCGCGCTTCCCGGGTTGAACACGCGGTCGCGAGACGTGACCCACGGTGAAAACCGCGCCGCGGCAACGAGGGCAATGAGACCGGGCAGTGCGGTGACCCACGCCCCGATGGCGGGTGAATCGGGGATGATTCCCACCAGCGGTATCGCGGGAACGGCTCCGACCGTTGTCGCGAAGGGGGACACCACCGCGCCCGAACCCAACGCAAACCCGGGTCCCGCTATCCACGACACCATCCAGACGACGGCGACGGGCACGAACGCCAACTGGGCGGCGGTGACGACGAAGCCCCCCAGGATTCCGGTGTGCAGTGATTCGTACAATGACACCACCGTCGCATAGCCGGTAAACACCAAGACCGCGAGAGCCATCGCCGCAATGGTCACGACACCGGCGAGAGCGGAGCCCGCGATACGCCCCGCCACGCCCATCACGTCACGCCACTCGTCGAGGAATCTCGCAATCGCATTGCCGGGAGTCCGACCGTGCTCCCACGGTCGCCATCCCAACACCAGCCCGACCACGAACGGGGCGACGACCCGCAGGGCACCCTCGACGACGTCAAAGTCGACCGCTGCGGTGCGCCCCAACGACAACGCCAGCGCGGCGAAGCCCGCGATACACACAACGAGAGCGCCAATCATGAACGTCGCATCTCCTGACGAGGGCAGTCGACGAGCGGCGCGCCGACCGAGCAGGAGCGTGATGATGGCGAACAGGAACGGCGCGAGTGATAACGAGAATGTCGCGAGTTCGCCCGTCAGTACCGCAGAGGACCCGTCCAACGACACCTGTAGCGGAACACCGTGCCCCAGCGCCCACACCTGGACGGACAATTGCCAGAGCCCGAGCGGTGTGGTCGTGAAACCCGGCAGCGACATCCAGGCAAGGATTCCGAACACGAACGGTACGACGAGCCCAATCGCCACCACGAGGAACGCCTCGAGAAGCGCGAAGAGTGCGACGAGCCCGCGAGGCACGTTACAGGGCCGCGATGACCTCGCGCATGAGGTGCGCGGTTTCGCTCGGGGTCTTGCCGACGCGAACGCCCGCGGCTTCGAGTGCTTCTTTCTTGGCCTGTGCTGTTCCCGACGAGCCCGACACAATGGCGCCGGCGTGACCCATCGTCTTGCCCTCGGGAGCGGTGAACCCGGCGACATATCCGACGACAGGTTTCGTCACGTGATCGCGGATAAACTCCGCCGCGCGCTCTTCCGCGTCCCCGCCGATTTCCCCGATCATGACAATCGCCTTGGTGTCGGGGTCAGCCTCGAACGCCGCGAGGGCATCGATGTGGGTGGTACCCACAATCGGGTCCCCGCCAATACCGATCGCGGTGGAAAAACCGATGTCGCGCAATTCGAACATCATCTGGTAGGTCAGGGTTCCCGACTTGGACACGAGGCCAATCGGTCCCGGACCAGTAATGGTCGCCGGCGTGATACCGGCGAGCGCCTCGCCCGGCGTGATAATTCCGGGACAGTTCGGGCCGATGATGCGGCTCGTCCCCTTCGTGGAGGCGTAGGCCCAAAACTCGGCGGTGTCCTGAATCGGAATCCCCTCGGTGATAACGACAATCAGGGGCATGCCCGCGTCAATGGCCTCGATGACGGCGTCCTTGGCAAACGCCGGCGGAACGAAGACGACGGACACGTTCGCACCCGTCTCTTTCATCGCCTCGGCGACGGTCCCAAAAACGGGCAGAGTGACGTCTCCGTGTTCCACCGTGGTTCCTGCCTTGCGGGCGTTGACACCACCGACCACGGTGGTTCCCGACTTCAGCATGAGCGACGTGTGTTTGGAGCCCTCGCCGCCGGTGATGCCTTGAACGATTACGCGCGAATCCTTGTTCAGGAAAATAGACATTCTGCTGTTCCTTACTTCGCTGCCAGAGCGGCGGCGCGATCGGCGCCGTCGTCCATCGTGGTCGCCAGAGTGACGAGAGGGTGGTTCCGCGCGGCGAGAATCTCGCGGCCTTTGTCAACGCTGTTTCCATCGAGTCGAACGACGAGCGGCTTGGTTGCCTCGTCGCCCAGCATGTCGAGTGCCGCCACGATTCCGTTGGCGACCGCGTCACACGCCGTGATGCCACCGAACACGTTGACGAAGACACTCTTGACCTGGGGGTCTCCGAGAATGACGGAGAGGCCCGCGGCCATGACCTCGGCCGACGCTCCGCCACCGATGTCGAGGAAGTTCGCGGGCTTCACGCCACCGTGCATTTCGCCGGCGTAAGCCACGACGTCGAGAGTCGACATGACCAGCCCGGCGCCGTTGCCGATAACGCCGACCTCGCCGTCAAGCTTGACGTAATTGAGGTCGTGTTCTTTGGCTTTCGCCTCGAGCGGATCCGTCGCGGCTTTGTCTTCGAGGGCCGCGTGTCCCGGCTGACGGAACTCGGCGTTCGCGTCGAGCGTCACCTTGCCATCGAGCGCGAGGATTTCACCGCTCTCGGTGAGCACCAGCGGATTCACTTCGACGAGTGTCGTGTCTTCCGCGGTGAAGACTCCGTACAACTGCACAAACACGGGGGCAACCTTGTCAACGAGTTCGGCGGGGAACTTCGCGGCGATTGCGATGTCCTTCGCCTTTGCCAGGGTGATTCCCTCGATGGGGTTCACCTGGATGCGGGCGAGCGCCTCGGGGCGTTCCACCGCGAGTTGTTCGATGTCCATCCCGCCTTCATACGAGCACAGGCACAGGTACGAACGGTTCGCACGGTCGAGCAGCACCGAAAAATAGTATTCCTGGGCAATCGCCGCGCCTTGCGCGACCATCACCCGCGAGACGATGTGACCCTTGATGTCAAGGCCGAGAATCGCCTGTGCGGCCGCGAACGCATCATCGGGGGTCTTGGCGACCTTGACACCACCGGCCTTGCCGCGTCCACCGACCTTGACCTGGGCCTTGACGACCGTCAGCCCACCAATCGTCGAGGCGGCCGCACGGGCCTCCTCGGGGGTGTCGGCGACAATTCCCTGAAGAACGGGAACGCCGTGCTTTTCGAACATGTCACGGGCTTGATACTCGTAAAGATCCACCATCATCCAATCGACACAAGTCTGGAAAAGTCTGGGCAAATTGCCTCGCGACCGTGTTACAGCCTACCCTTCGAGGCGGGGCACTCCGCGTGCGCCACGAACGCAGTTCGGCTCCAGCGCGAACACGCGCTGGAGCCGAATCACACTGCTGGGTGGTTAGCGACGAACCGCGGCGCGTCGACGCGCGACGATGAGTCCCGAACCGAGCAGAACGAGAGCGGAAGCCGCCGTAAGTCCTGTCCCGAAGTCAAAACCAGTTTCGGCGAGCGTTGGCGTCAATTCCGTGTTCGAAAACCGCAACACGGTGCAACTGGAACTGAGGTCGACCCACTGCTCGTCCGTCACCACTTCATCGCTCGAGTCGATCCCCGCGAGAACCAGCTGGTGGACGCCGGGAATGCACGCTTCGGCCGGAATAGTAATGTCCTCGTCGAAGTTGCCATCACCATCGGTGATACCCGCGTAGATCTCGATCGGGTCAGAGTACATCGTCAAGGTGAAGGCACTGGCCGGCTTGAGCCCGCCGCCGACAATGTTAGAGGTCGCTCCCGAGAATTCCACGCCAACCGCGAGATTGAGGTTGAGCAGGATTCCTTCGACGGGACCGAGTTCGTAAGTGTCACCGTCGTTACCGCCCGCTGAGTTCTCGGCGTAGGGCGTGCAGGTGTAGGTCGCACCAACCTGGAGGTTTCGCACTGTCAGCGGCGACGACGGGCCTTCGGCCGTGACGATATCACTGCTGTCCTCATCGTTGACGCACTCGACGCTCACGAAGTCCGACACTGTGTCGGGGGCAAAGATGTCCAATTCATAGTCCGAACCGCCGACGAATCGGTCATCATCAATGTACGGTTCGGGCGCGACGAGTAGACGGAACAACACATCCGAGGTCGCCACATTACCCTGGGCGTCCTTTGCTTCAACTTTCGCCGTCCAGGAGGGGATGTCGCCGCCATAATCCGGATTGTCTGCATCAAAAATTGTGGCAAAAACA
>JAULYU010000108.1:0-3463 GCA_032117735.1 Microbacteriaceae bacterium | reverse complement strand
TCCGACGACACCACGTCCCCGTCGATCGCGATGGTACCTGAATCGGGGCGCTCAAAGCCGGCGAGACATCGCAACAGAGTGGTCTTTCCGACACCACTCGGTCCCAGAACCGAGAGGAACTCGCCGCCGTTTACGGCAAAAGAAACATCGTGAAGGATGCTGGACCCGCCTTTGGCGACCGTGAGATTCGTCACCTCGACAAACGCTGTCATGACACGACCATTTTTCGTTGGGGGTCCAACCCGCGTGAAACCAACCAAGCGGGGATGCCGGCCAGTGCCACCAGCGTAACGGCGTAGGGCGCTGCCGCGGCGAAAGCGCCAGCGCTTGTCTCGGTCCACAGTCGCGTCGCGAGTGTATCCACACCGTTCGGCCGCAACAACAGTGTGAGTGGAAGTTCACGAACGATGACCAAGACCACGAGCGCCCACCCCGCGAGAAGTCCCGGGGTGATGACGGGTAGGGTCACGCGCGCAAATTCGGTTGACGGTCTCATACCCAGCGACTGCGCCAGTTCGTGCCACGAGGGAGGGACGGCACGGAGTGCGGGTTCGATAGCCGAGATTGCGTTCGGCAGGAACAGCACCACGAGACCCAGCACCACGAACACATGCGTTTGATACAGGTCCGGTACCAGTCGGATTCCCACAAACGTGAACGACAGGGCAACCACCAACGCGGGGAGAGCGTGAATGAGCCACGACACGGACTCGGCCACAGTGGCCGGGGTGAATCGGTAGCGCAGTGTCGCCACCACGATGACGATGCCGAGCGCAACCGCGAGTGTCGCAGCGGACAGCCCGTACATCACCGAGTTGAGCGTCGCCTCGACCAGGCGTTCGACATTGGCAGTTGAAGTTCCCACCACGGCCCATGCGCTGACACTCACGAACGGCACGCCTGCACCAACCACCGCCCAGAGCGACATCACCGCCGCGTGTGGCCATCCGCCAGCACGAAGGACAACGGGCGACGGCCTCACGACGTTGACCGGACCCGACTGTTCGCCGCGCAGTGCTCGTCGATATAAGACGACAAGAGCAACCGTCAGTACGACCACGACCAGCCCCAAAATAGCCGCGAGGGAACGATCGAAACTCGATCGATAGGCATTGAAAATCGCCCGCGTAAATGTGTCGTACCGAAGGAGCGAAACCGCTCCGAAGTCGGCGATGACGTACAGGGCGACGAGAAGTCCCGAACTCCACACGGACGAGCGAATTGTTGGCCAGGTCACGAGGAGGTGACGCCGTACCCGCGATGTACTGATGGACTGGGCGACGTCATCGGCAGATCGTGACGTCCGGGCCAAGGCCGCGCTGGCGGTCAAGAAAACCAACGGCGCCGTGGCGACACTGAGAACCAACCACGCGGGGAAAAACCCGTTGAACCCCGGCACCACCCCGAGCCAGCCGTACGCGGCGACATAGGACGGGACGGCGAGAGGCACCGTCGCGAGAATCGTCAGAAGTCGCCGCAGGGGAACCGACGTACGAACCACCACATAGGCCTGCGTAACTCCGACCGCCAGTGCCGTCACGGTGACCGCGACGACGAGGGCCGCCGTGTTGAGGACGAGCTGACCCGTGCGCGGGCTCAGCACTTCGGTCACGACAACACCGAGGTCGACCTCGGCAACGCGAATGAACAGATAGACGAGCGGCACCGAAACCAGGGGAACGACCGCGAGGCTGAGTGCCTTGACCAGCACGGACCCCACGCCTCGCGGCCGGACGCTCGACACGTCAGATCATTCCACTCGCGCGAATGAGCTCGAGTGTCACCTTCAGGTCGTTCAGATTCGACAGGTCAATGTCGGGGGTGGGAATATCCCCCAGTGGCGTTATCCCGGCGGGGGTGTCAATCCCCACGACCATCGGGTACTCCATGACTTCGGTGACGAAAATCCTCTGAATGTCGTCTCGCAGCAGGAAACTGACGAACGCGTTCGCGTGAGAGTTGTCCGACAGAACGCCAACTCCGGCGACGTTAATCAGGTTGCCCGCATCGCCGGGCGCAAATGCGGCGAGCCGCGACGTCATGTTTCCGGCGCCCACCTCGACTTCGCGCTGGAACCAGTAGTAGTGGTTGATGAGCCCGGCAGCGACGGTTCCCGTTTCCACCGCTTCCAAAATCTGGCTGTTTTTTTCGAACAGTTGAGCGTTGCTTGCGATACCCGACAGCCACGATGCCGTCACCTCGTCACCGTTGATGACTCGCAGAGCCGTCACAAAGGCTTGAAAAGAAGCATTGGTTGGGGAAATCGCAATGCGATCGGCCCATTGGGGTTCCGACAGTTCCAAGACCGACGTCGGTAACTCCGACACCAGTTCGGGGTTGTATACAAACACGCGCGCTCGGCCGGTCACACCAATCCAACGATCGTTCGCCGACCGATATTCGGGGGCTACGCGTTCCAGCGCCGTGGAAGGTAATTCACGAAACAGTCCTTCTGATTCGAGTGCGCCCAGCGCTCCGGCATCCTGCGCGAAGAAAACATCTGCTTTAGACGCAGTACCTTCTTCGCTGAGTTGGGCGGCGAGTTCGGCGGAGTTTCCGTAACGGACATCAACGCTCACGCCGGTCTCTTCTTCGAACAGGGCGATTATCGGCTCGACGAGCGCTTCATCACGTCCGGAATAAATCACGAGTGTGTCCGAAGCGGGTGTGGTGGGGGCACAGGCGGTGAGAGCCCCCAGTGTGCCGACGATGGCGGCGGCGGCGAAAATTCGCGCGCTGAATTTGTTCATTTTTTCCTTCTACCTAGACCGATTTTTTCGGGTTGGGTAAGGCTTACCTTACCTTGTTCCAGGCACACACGAAAACCAACAACCACCTACACCGTTCGTGTCCTACCATTAGAGAAACGAAGGGTCCCGCCGTGAACGAAAAACAACTTGTAACCGCATGGAGCACGCTGCGAACACAGCTGGTGGTGTCCCAATTGGCTCCCACTTTTTTGCTGATCACGACAATCGGACTAGTTCCTGTGATCCGCTCGGCCGGCAGTTATGCGGTGTGGGCCACGATTGGCATCCTGCTCGCGTCCGGAATTCTCGGCGCCGTCGTTCAGTTCTCGGCCGCTAGCGAGGCACAGGCCGTCGCATTCGAACTGTCCAAGACAACCAAACACTCCCGCATCGCCACATCAATCAGTTCCAGCGCGCGATTGCTCGATATCGCTAAGTTCGTCACGCCCACGATTTTCATCGCGATTTTCGTTGCGCTGTGCGCCGCCTTACTCACTACCCCGTAGCTGTAAGCGGAGCACCTTTACGACTCGGTGTCGATAAACGAAAACGCGAGCATGTGACAGATCGCGAGGTGGGCGTCTTCAATTCGCCCCATGTGCTGTTCGGCAACATTGATGTGAAGTGTGGCGACCTTGCCCAGTTCACCGCCATCACGTCCGGTCAGGGCGACGGCGTGCGCCCCGACAGAGGCCGCGTACCGTAACGCCCGA
>JAULYU010000107.1:0-4770 GCA_032117735.1 Microbacteriaceae bacterium | reverse complement strand
GGTGCACCCGAATTTAAGGCGCTTCGCGCCAAGGGGGAAAACCACCCCATCGAAGAGACCGGCCGTAAACTCCGTGCGCTCTTCGCCTGGAAGCAGCAGGACGCCGATTACACCGATGGAAGCGCTTCGCGCTAGCCCTCGCTCGTCGTGCGAAACCCCGGGCCTCGGCTCGGGGTTTCGTCATTTACGCTGGGGGAGTGAGCGAAGAACTGCGCGACGAATCGCGCCGAAAGGTCGAAACCGGCACCTATGTCGTGTTCGGTGTGCTCTACGTTCTCGTCACGCTCCTGTGGTTGTGGGTAGCGCCGGCCAATCGGCCCGTCGACTCCGAGAGATTTGACCAGGCGATGCGCGCGTTCGGTGAGTTCTTCGCCGTCGCCGCCGCGCCACTGTGGTTTTTCACGACGCTCAACCAGCTCGAGTCCTTCCGTTCGCGCGCGGTGGTGTTGACGTTGGGTCTTTGCCTGTTGATCCCTCTCCCGCTTTTTGTGGGGGTGTCCCCGCTGTGAGCCACTCCACTCCGCGCCGAGAACTGTCGGGGAACATCGTGATTATTGTTTTCTTCGCTGTCGTTTTTGCCTATCCGGTGTGGTCGGCGATCGGTAACCTGCTCGTCCTTCCGGACTTCTATGCCGTGCAACTGGGTGTGTCGTCCGATCGAGTTCCCTGGGCGTTGTTGTGGGCGGGCGTTATCGTCCCCGTTCTTGTCTTTGTCCTCGGGGTTCTGCTCGGGTGGCGCCGAGGACCCGGTGCCGTCGCCCTCTTCCTCACGACCGGTTTCGCCCTCGTTTCGGCCATCGGTTTGGACATTTTTGCGCTGTATTCCGAGACGCGACTCCAACTCGTGGTGGACCTTCTCACCAACGGCTGAAACGTCGTTCCCGCTAGACTGAGCGCACTGCCCCAACGTGTGTGGCGGACCCGCTCTGCGGTCGCGCACATGGACCGCCCGGCACCGACAAGGAAACAATTGTGGCCAAGCCCGTCGTTGTGATTGCCGAAGAACTCTCGCCCGCAACCGTGGAGGCGCTGGGTCCCGATTTCGATATTCGACATGTCGATGGGACCGACCGGGCGGCACTACTGGCGGCACTCCCGGGTGCCAAAGCACTGTTGATTCGCAGCGCGACCCTGGTCGATGCCGAAGTGTTGTCGGCGGGCTCGGAACTGGTCGTGGTGGCCCGCGCGGGAGTTGGCTTGGACAACGTCGATGTGAAAAGCGCCACCGCGGCGGGTGTCATGGTCGTCAACGCCCCGACGTCCAACGTGATTTCCGCGGCCGAATTGGCCATCGGACACCTGTTGTCCCTCGCGCGGCTCATCCCCGACGCAAACATGTCCATGAAATCAGGGGAATGGAAGCGATCCGCGTTCGCCGGGGTCGAGTTCTTTGACAAAACGGTCGGAATCGTGGGGCTCGGGCGCATCGGAGCGCTCGTTGCGGAACGACTCGCCGGCTTCGGGGTTGACCTGATTGCCTACGACCCGTTTGTTCCACCGGCACGGGCACAACAGTTGGGCGTTGAGATGGTGGAACTCGACGAACTCATGGCGCGGTCGGATTTCATCACGATCCACATTCCGAAAACCCCCGAGACCACGGGGTTGATCGGTGCGGCTCAATTCGCTGTCGCAAAAACGTCGCTTCGCATTGTGAACGCGAGCCGTGGCGGAATCATCGACGAGGGTGCGCTGTTCGACGCACTGACGGCGAAACGGATTGCGGGGGCCGCCCTCGACGTGTTCGTCGCCGAGCCGCCCACGAATTCGCCGCTACTCGGCCTCGACAACATTCAGTTGACCCCGCACCTCGGTGCATCGACGCACGAGGCACAAGAAAAAGCGGGAGTGTCCGTCGCGCGATCTGTCCGTCTCGCCCTCGAGGGGGAACTGGTTCCCGACGCGGTCAATGTGGCGGGCGGCGTCATCGATCCGAGCGTCCGCCCCGGCCTTCCGCTCATGGAAAAACTCGGGCAGGTGTTCGCGGGTCTCGCCACCCACGCGATTGCCGCAATCGACGTCGAGATTCGAGGGGAAATCGCTCAGTTCGATGTGTCGGCTCTGAAACTGGCCGCTCTCAAGGGTGTCTTCAGCGCGATTTCGTCGGAACAGGTCAGTTACGTCAACGCTCCGCTTCTCGCCGAACAGCGCGGTGTCGCGGTTCGGCTGGTCACCGAAACCTCGAGTGACGAGTATCGAAACCTGTTGACGATTCGCGGAACGTTGGTCGATGGCTCGCGTGTTTCCGTCGCGGGGACCCTGACCGGGCAGCGTCAGACGCAAAAGATTGTCAGCATCAACGACTTCGACGTCGAGGTGCCGATGGCACGGCACTTCATCGTGATGGTCTACATCGACCGCCCGGGAATCGTGGCGGTATACGGACGTGAGTTCGGTGCCGCTAACGTGAATATCGCGGGAATGCAGATTGCCCGTCAGAAGCGCGGGGGAACGGCGCTGAGCATTCTGACCGTGGACTCGCGGGTGGACGACGCGGTGTTGGCCAAGGTCGCCGAGGAAATCGACGCCTCGCTGATGAAGGCAATCGACGTAGTGGAACTGTAAGGAGAAACGATGGTTCGAACACTCGACATTGCGGTCATTCCAGGGGATGGAATCGGACCCGAGGTCACCACCGAGGCCCTTAAGGTCCTGCGGGCGGCGGTGGGGAGTGCTGCTGACGTGCGTGCGACCGAGTACCAGCTCGGTGCGGAACACTACCTCGCCACGGGCGACATCTTGACGGACGCGACCCTCGATTCGCTCGCTCGTCACGAGGCAATCCTGTTTGGCGCAATCGGCGGCGACCCCCGCGATGAACGCCTCGCGGGCGGCATTATCGAACGCGGGTTGTTACTCAAACTTCGATTCGCCTTTGATCACTACGTGAACTACCGTCCGACTACCCTGTTCCCCGGGGTGACAAGCCCATTGGCGGACCCCGGCGACATCGACTTTGTCATTATTCGCGAAGGTACCGAAGGTCCCTACGTGGGAAACGGCGGAGTGCTTCGAGCCGGCACTCCTCACGAAATCGCCACGGAGTCGTCGGTCAACACCGCTCACGGAGTCGAACGGGTTGTGCGGTTTGCCTTCGCCGCCGCACAGCAGCGGGACAATCGACTGACCCTCGTTCACAAAACCAACGTCCTGACATTCGCCGGTGCGCTCTGGCAACGGACCGTCAATTCGGTGGCGACCGAGTTCCCGCACGTCACGGTTGATTACCTCCACATCGATGCCGCCACAATTTTCCTCGTGACGGATCCGGCGCGATTTGACGTGATTGTCACGGACAACCTGTTCGGAGACATCCTGACCGACCTCGCTGGCGCAATCGGCGGGGGCATCGGCCTCGCCGCGAGCGCGAACCTCAACCCCGGCAAATCGTTTCCGTCGATGTTCGAACCGGTCCACGGCTCGGCGCCGGACATCGCGGGACAACAGAAAGCCGACCCGACGGCGGCTATTTTGTCCGCCGCGCTCTTGCTCGAGCACAACGGTTACCCGAGTCAGGCCGCGTCGATAAACACGGCGGTCCGGGCCGACCTCGCGTCGCGCGGGTCCGGGGTGCGCACCACCTCGGCAATCGGTGATGCCATCGTCGCGCACCTTTCGGCATAGTGCCCTCCCACGCCGATTGGTAGAGTTGGGCCCATGTCCGAACTCGATTTCCATCGTCATCTGAACCTGCAGGCGAAGGGTGTCGCTGAGCGCGACGCAATTCTGGCAAACCCCGGTTTCTGCGACTTCATGACCGACCACATGGTTGACATCTGCTGGAGTGAAAAGGGCGGGTGGCACCGACCACGCATTCAGCCGTACGGCCCGATCGAACTCGACCCGTCCGCTGCGGTGTTGCACTACGGCCAGGAAATCTTTGAGGGGCTCAAGGCCTACCGGCACGGGGACGGCAGCATCTGGACCTTCCGTCCCGACGCGAACGCACGGCGTTTTCAGGCGAGTGCGGCGCGCATGGCACTACCGGAACTCCCCGTCGAGTACTTCCTCGAGAGCCTCAAAGCCCTCATCTCGGTCGATGGCGCGTGGGTGCCGTCAGCCCCCGACACGAGCCTGTATCTTCGGCCGTTCATGTTCGGAAAAGAGGCTTTCCTCGGCGTTCGACCTGCGAAGAAAATCGCGTTTTATGTGATCGCAGGTCCCGCGGGACCGTACTTCAAGGGCGGTGTCGCACCCGTCGACATTTGGCTGTCCGAGAACTATTCGCGCGCGGGGAAGGGCGGAACCGGCGCCGCCAAAACCGGCGGAAACTACGCGGCGTCCCTGGTCGCCCAAAACGAGGCGTACGCGAACGGGTGCCAGCAGGTCCTCTTCCTCGACTCGACCACAAATTCCTACATTGAGGAACTCGGTGGTATGAACGTGGTTCTGGTCTACAAGGACGGGTCTCTCGTCACGCCGCTCTCGGATTCAATTCTTCCTGGAATCACCCGCGACTCGGTGTTGACTCTGGCCGAAGAACGCGGCCACACCGTGACGCGTCGACCTGTCACCATCCAGGAGTGGCGCGACGGTGTCGCGAGCGGAGACATTGTCGAAGCGTTCGCCTGTGGCACAGCTGCGATGATCACCCCGATTGGACAAATCAAGGCGAAAGATTTCACTATCGGATCCGCCGACGCTGTCGCTGGCGAACTGACGCTTTCTCTTCGCACAGAACTCACCGACATCCAGTACGGGCGACGCGAGGACACCCACGGCTGGATGTACCGCCTCGATGACTAGGGTTCTGGGCCAGGTGGTTCAGGC
>JAULYU010000106.1:0-1601 GCA_032117735.1 Microbacteriaceae bacterium | reverse complement strand
GGCGTCGACGGGGTCCACCACCGCGGTCTCGGCAACAAACGCGACCTCTTCCCGAATCGTGGGGAACAGGATTTGCTCGTCCGGTTCCTGCCCGACGTAGGCAACCGACTGGGCCCGGTTCGTCCGTTTTCCGAATTCGGACACCGTCGATTCGTCGAGCAACCCGGCGATGGCGCGAACCAGCGTCGATTTCCCGCCGCCGCTCGGTCCGGTAATCAGAACCCGTTCCCCGGCCCGAATCGTCAGAGTGATGTTGCGGAGCGCCTCGGAATCGGCACCATTGAAACCCATCGACCACGACGAAAACGAGACGAGCCGACGGGACACGAGTTAGCGACCGAACGTTGCGAGAATGCCGGTTTTCGATAGTGCCCGCACGAGCAGCACCGTGAGCCCGGCCCCCAGAATCGCGCCGGAGGCGGTGGCAGCGCTGATGAACACGACCGCGAATGACGCGCCCGTTCCCGGCCACCAGTAGAAGTACTCAAGAGTTCCCTGAACCAGACCGCCCAGAGCACCCGCGACCGCGACGATGGCGAAGTCGGATCGGGCGCGGTCCATGAGACGGAAACCGAGTTCCATCGCAAGCCCCTGCGCGATTCCCAGAATCAGCACGGTGAATCCCCACTGGTTTCCGATAATGGCCGAAACCGAGGCCGCAATGACCTCACCCAACACCGCGGCACCCGGACGCCGGACCACCAGTGCGACCAACAGTCCGCCGATGAGCCAAACACCGCCGACACTGCCCACGAGACCGGGAGTAAAGCCCGCTAACGCGACCGACAAGGGCGCGTAGGCCGCGTTCCATGCCACAAAAATCACGCCGGACGCGACGCCCAAAACCGAGGCGACAATCAAATCGACCGTGCGCCACTCACTGAATTTCATACTCATAGGTGCACCCTCTCGTTGTGCACGGGGTGAAACTGTCTTCCAGTCCGGCATTACCCGGCTGGTGTGACGGTCGAAGCGTTTGCTTCCTCTCAGCCCTTGTCGGACTCCCGTGAAGTCACCAGCATAGCGCGCGCTGGCGGTGGCGATGAGACGGCCAAACTCGAGGAATGCGAGAAACTAGGGCTTTCGGATGGCGCGACTGATTCGCTTGCCCCAGTGCATCGTCTTGATGATGGGGTACACCGCCAGGAACGCGGCGGCGGGAACACGCAGTCGACGGTCGGGGATGCCGTGGTGGTTGTAGGTCCGGTCAAACCGCAGGAGGTACGACACCATATCCGACGGGCTGTCGTCCATCCGACGCAGCGACATTCCCGCGATGACATTGGGGGCGTAAACGATTGTGAGCCCGGCGCGGTGAATGTGGACCGCGAGGTCCAAGTCCTCGTGCATCAGATCCTCGTCGTCGGCACAGGTTTCCTCGCGGACGGCGAGCCAGGCTTCGCGGGTCAATCCCATGTTCGAGCCGAACAAAAACTTGTAATCCCGAACTAATTTAAACATTGCCTTGCGCATCGTGTCATCCGCGATCCTCCCGAAACGGCGGAACGGAAACTCGTAATAGATGACAGGACCCGTGATCGCGGCGACCGTCGGATCCACAAACGCCTTGATCGTTTCCTCAACCCAGTTGGGCTCGACAA
>JAULYU010000105.1:3709-3909 GCA_032117735.1 Microbacteriaceae bacterium | reverse complement strand
AACACGTGGCCCGTTATTTCGAATTGTCGTTAGACGACATCTATGGAACCTCCCGCGCGGCGGCCATCGCCCAAGCTCGACAAATCGCCATGTACCTCTGCCGAGAACTGACGTCTCTGTCACTTCCTAAGATTGGGCAGCTCATCGGCCGCGATCACACAACGGTGATGTACGCCAATAACAAGATCGCGGAACTCATG
>JAULYU010000105.1:0-3667 GCA_032117735.1 Microbacteriaceae bacterium | reverse complement strand
CAGACAGGGCACCTAGAGTGGTTATTCCGGTGGATAACAAATCCTGCCCATTACTTGCCCGCAACATCCGTCATTTTTGTCCACAGGTTGCTGACAACTTTCACGACTGTAGTTCAGCCAGGATTATCACAATTTGTTGAGTTACCCACATATCCACCAACGTTAAGACGATTGTGTGTCCTTGTTAACGAATCAATTCATAACAATCTCATTGTTCCGGTGTCGCTCGTTTGTGACACAATAAGAGACCGTTCCCATTCGAAAGGCCTGTCGTGAAGTTTCAATCCAATAAAGACGTGCTCGCCCAGGCGGTGATTTTCGTGACCAAACTTCTCACAACGAAAAGCACGAACCCCGCTCTCACCGGCGTACGAATTGATTGTTCTGATTCCGGAGTAACGTTCGCCTCATTTGATCACGATGTATCAACCCGGACCACGATCACCGGGGACGTCTCGGCCGGTGGATCGGTCCTGGTATCGGGGAAGCTCCTCGCCGACATTGTCACCCGTCTACCCGGTGAAACAGTGAACGCCGCACTGGTTGATAACAAGCTGGTTATTTCGTCGGGAACAGCGAAATTTACGATGTCGGTGATGCCACTCAACGAGTACCCGAACCTTCCCGAAGTTCCCCCCACAATTGGGACGTTCGACGGTGAACTGTTGGCCGAGGCAATCGCCCAGGTCGGCGTCGCAGCACTCAAAGACGACGGGCAACCCGCAATCATGAATATTTCGGTTGAATTCACACCGACCGTTATTTCTTTTACTGCGACGGATCGCTATCGAATTGCATCTCGGGACATCCCCTGGAAGGATGCCGCGGCGGGCGAACCTGTTCAAATTTTGGTTCCGGCTCGAGTGCTCATCGAAGCGGGAAAAATGTTTCAAACCGAGGAAACGGTCACCTTTTCACTCTTGGCGGGTGGCGACCGCGAACTCCTTGCCATATCGGCCGGTAATCGCATTGTGACCTCCTCGCTCGCCAAAGGCGCATTCCCCAAGGTGCGGGGCCTGTTGGATGAGAAAGGCGGCGGTGCGGCCTACGCAATTGTCTTATCATCGGATCTGATTGACGCGACGCGCCGGATGTCGCTCGTTCTTGAACGAGACGGGGCGATCAAATACACGTTCAGTACGGATGGTGTTCTCCTCGAAACCAGCGCGGCCGAGACCACTAGCGCGAGCGAAACTGTTGATGCTCACCTCGTCGGTGACGAGGTTTTTGTGTGGCTCAAACCGCGACTCGTGGTCGATGGGGTGGCGGGCGCACACAGCGAGTTTGTGCGATTGGGGTTCACCCCCTCGTCGGATCCCGCGAAAGCGGGACCGGTATTGTTCACCGCCCACTCGTCAAAAGAATCGCACTCGGTCGAACAGGCATATCGCTACCTCATGCAGCCCAACCTGCTCAACCGCTAGTCCATGAAGATTCTGTCCGCGGAACTGATTGGCTGGCGGAATTACGAAAACCAACGGTTTGTTTTTGACGGATCTCCAACTCTATTTGTCGGTCCCAACGGTCAGGGAAAAACCAATTTCGTCGAGGCCCTCGTGTACGCGGCGTTGGGGCGATCCCACCGAACCAGCAACGATGCGGTGCTGGTTCGCACCGGCTCGTCGGAGGCCATCGTCCGTATCGCGGTGAGCCATAACGGGCGAACGCTGTCGGCTGACGTGAAAGTAGCCGCATCCGGTAGTAACACAATTCGGGTGAACGGGGCTCCTTCCTCACGCCGCGATCTCGCTCGTCTGTTGCCGCTCGTTTTGTTTGCACCGGAAGACATGGACCTCGTGAGGGGCGATCCCGATTCTCGGCGAACCTATATGAACGACATACTTGCCGAGTTGTCATCGACCGCCGCCGGGGACATCAACGATTATGACCGCACCCTTCGACAGCGAAACACGCTTCTCAAGTCGCTGCGAACGAACCCGCGAGCAGACAGTGGAACCCTCGACACCTGGACCACTAGCCTCATTGATTACGCGTCGCGAATGATGAAGGCGAGGCGACGTTTGGTTGCCGAGCTGGGTGGCGGGGTGGCCGAGCATTACCGTGCGATTGCGTCGTCCAACGACGAGGCCACGCTGTCATTGTCGGAGTCCATCGACTCATCGACCGCCGACGAGGACATCACGGCC
This sequence comes from Microbacteriaceae bacterium, assembly GCA_032117735.1. Lineage (GTDB taxonomy): Bacteria > Actinomycetota > Actinomycetes > Actinomycetales > Microbacteriaceae > MWH-TA3. The sequence goes on along the minus strand of JAULYU010000105.1, from coordinate 1,520 downwards.
CGGCTCACGGAGAAGTTCGCGTCTAATCGACTTGAGGAGATTGATCGCGGCATGACTCTGGCCGGCCCCCACCGCGATGACCTGGTTATCACCCTCAACTCGTTACCCGCACGCACACACTCGAGCCAAGGCGAGGCGTGGTCCGCAGCGCTCGCGCTCCGGCTATCCCAGGTCGACCTTCTGAAGCGAACTTCGGCCGCGGGTGATCCGGTCGTGGTGTTGGACGATGTTTTCTCTGAGTTGGATCCCGGGAGACGCACGCGGCTGGGCGAGCATCTCGTTGGAATCGAGCACGTGATTATTACCGCGGCGGATGTATCGACCATTCCTGATACCCTCGCGGGTACCCAACACTTCGTCGCGAACGGACAGATTGATGCCTAAACCCCCCGTGGACCCGACCGAAGCGGTGCGGTTTTTCCATCACATCGCCGAAGTTTTTTCGGGGCGAAAGCGCCGAACCACGATTGTTACCGCCGAACCGGTCGGTTCGCTTCCGTTCGAACCGGGACGGGATCCGCGAAGGTTAGGCGATTTGTTGGGCAACACCATCTCCGATCGTGGCTGGGCGCCGTTCCTCGCCCGAGAATCGGTGCTCGAAAACTGGGCGGACATCGTCGGAAACGACGTCGCCGCACACACGAATCCAGAGATTACCGACGAGCTCATCACGGTTCGCTGTGACTCGTCGGCGTGGGCGACAAACCTTCGGATTATGCGCCACGACATACTGACAGGCATTCTCGCGCGCTACCCCGATTCCGGACTCGAACAAATTTCGGTTGTAGGGCCTGGGGTACCCAATCAAATTCGTGGTCCCCGTAGCGTCAAATGGCGCGGTCCCCGCGATACTTACGGCTGATTAGACACATTTGTTGGCAACACGAGGTTTAGGCGCGCAGAAGCGCGAATTTCCCCTCGGTGAACGCCTATCGGCGGTAGAATAAGAGGCACAGGATTGGTCCTCACGGGGCACCACAGAGGAGTTGTCATGGCCGGGAAAAAGCCGCAGGAAAACCCCGACGAATACGAAGCAGGAAACATTCAGGTTCTCGAGGGCCTGGAGGCCGTTCGCAAACGACCCGGAATGTATATCGGATCCACGGGTGAGCGCGGTTTGCACCACCTTGTCTACGAAATTGTCGACAACTCCGTAGACGAAGCTCTCGCCGGTCACTGCAGCCTGATCGACATCACGATTCGTGCGGACGGCGGCATCCGGGTGGTGGACAACGGGCGCGGCATCCCTGTTGACATGCACCCTACCGAAAAGAAATCGACGGTCGAGGTCGTTCTCACTATTCTTCACGCGGGTGGAAAATTCGGCGGCGGCGGTTACGCCGTGTCGGGCGGTCTGCACGGTGTGGGTTCGTCGGTGGTCAACGCTCTGTCCACGACGCTCGAGGTCGACGTCAAGCGCCAGGGTAACGTCTACTCTCAGCGATTTCACGACGGAGTTCCTGAAAAACCCCTCGCGAAAGGCGCCGCGACCGACGAAACCGGAACCACCATCACGTTTT
>JAULYU010000104.1:0-4668 GCA_032117735.1 Microbacteriaceae bacterium | reverse complement strand
AACGGCGTCCTCGTCTCGGTCGAAGGGGACGGCCTGCTGGCGCAAGCCCTCCAGCACGAGCTCGGACATCTTGACGGTGTGCTGTATATCGAAGGACTCGAACCGGACATCAAGCGAATCGCGATGCGCGAGATTCGAGCGGCGGAGTGGTTCCGTGGCTAGCCGACCCAGGAGATGCGCACTGTTGAACCCGAACTTCACGTCTCTCGGATCTGATGGCTAGGCTGAAGCCGTGTTCTACTGGCTCGTCAAAAACCTCGTCCTTGGTCCGATTCTGCTTCGGGTTTTTCGTCCGTGGGTAAAAGGCCTCGACAATGTGCCCGCGACGGGCTCGGCAATTCTCGCCAGCAACCATCTTTCGTTCATCGACTCGGTATTCCTCCCGCTGGTTCTCAAGCGTCCGGTGACCTTTTTAGCAAAGTCCGAATATTTCACGGGGAGAGGGATTAAGGGCCGGTTTGTTCGGTGGTTCTTCACCTCGTCGGGACAATTGCCCATCGACCGGTCGGGCGGTAAGGCCAGCGAAGACGCGTTGAACACGGGGATTGCGGTGCTCTCCTCCGGAAAACTTCTGGGAATCTACCCGGAAGGGACTCGAAGCCCCGATGGGAAGATGTACCGAGGGCGAACCGGCATTGCACGGATGGCGCTGGAGGCCAGAGTTCCCGTCATTCCCGTCGCGATGATCGACACCGAGAAAGTGATGCCGATTGGCGCACGAATGCCGAAAGTTCAACGAATCGGAGTGGTGTTCGGGCAACCACTCGAGTTTTCGCGTTTCGAGGGATACGAAAACGATCGGTTCGTGCTGCGCGCCATTACCGATGAAATCATGCACGAACTCCTCGGGCTGTCGGGTCAGGAATACGTCGACCAGTACGCCAGCAGCCGACGACCGCGCGCCACGCCGACGTCGCACTAGGTAGGCTAATTACTCTGATGACAAAAGGACGAGCGTGACCGAGTCGAACGTTACCGTGGCCCCCGGGGTTCTCGAAGGTCTGGACGCGTGGCGCGATTTGCCCATCAAACAACAGCCCGTTTGGGGCGACCCCGAGGCCGTGTCGCGCGTCACCGCGGAACTCTCGAAGCTTCCCCCGCTCGTTTTTGCCGGAGAAGTCGACCAACTGAAAGACCGGCTCGCACAGGTTGCCGCCGGAAACGCCTTTTTGTTGCAGGGCGGCGATTGCGCCGAGACCTTCGATGGGGCCACGGCTGATCGAATTCGTAATCGGGTCAAAACTATTCTGCAAATGGCCGTCGTGCTGACCTACGGCGCCGCGATGCCGATCGTCAAGATGGGTCGAATGGCGGGGCAGTTCGCAAAGCCTCGTTCCAGCGATCAGGAAACGCGCGATGGCGTGACGCTACCCGCGTATCGGGGCGACATCGTGAATGGCTATGAGTTCACTTCCGAGTCACGACAGGCGGACCCCAACCGCATTCTTCAGGGCTACCACACTGCGGCATCGACCCTCAATTTGATTCGAGCCTTCACCCAGGGTGGTTTTGCCGATCTGCGCGAGGTCCACTCCTGGAATCGGGGCTTTGCGGAAAACCCGGCCAACAAACGCTACGAAGCGGTCGCCAAAGAAATTGATCGCGCTATCAAATTCATGGCCGCGGCCGGAGCCGACTTCGATTCCCTGAAGCGTGTCGAGTTCTATTCGTCGCACGAGGGACTCTTGATGGATTACGAACGTCCGATGACGCGAATCGATTCGCGAACGGGGAACCCCTACAACACCTCGGCCCACTTCGTCTGGATAGGCGAGCGCACCCGTGACCTCGACGGCGCCCACATCGACTTCTTTTCACGCATTTCAAACCCCATCGGCATCAAACTGGGTCCTTCGACAACTCCCGAAATGGTGCATCGGCTCATCGACATTCTTGACCCGCAGCGAACCCCCGGCCGACTGACGTTCATCACCCGCATGGGGGCCGGCGTGATTCGAGATGCGCTACCTCCGCTCCTCGCCGCGGTGAAAGAAAGTGACGCGCTGCCGGTGTGGGTCTCGGACCCGATGCACGGGAACGGCATCACCACACCGAACGGCTACAAGACCCGGCGTTTCGACGACGTTGTCGATGAAGTGAAAGGCTTCTTCGAGGCCCACCGCCAGGTCGGCACTTTTCCGGGCGGAGTGCACGTCGAACTGACGGGGGACGACGTCACGGAGTGTCTCGGCGGGTCCGAAATGATTGACGAAGAGACGCTCGCGTCGCGGTACGAATCGTTGTGCGATCCGCGGCTCAACCACAAGCAATCGCTGGAACTCGCGTTCCTGGTGGCGGAAGAACTCGCCGCTCGCGCCGTGACGTCATGACCCCTGCGCTCGTTTCGGGGCTGTTCTTAGGCCTCGCGCTGATTGTCGCAATCGGAGCGCAAAACGCTTTCGTGCTCCGGCAGGGACTCACGGGAAAGTTCGTGCTTCCCGTCGCGCTGGTGTCCGCGACTCTCGACGCCGCCCTGATTACCGTGGGCGTAGCGGGACTCGGCGCGCTGTTGGAATCGGCTCCCTTTCTCCTCGAGTTGGTCCGCTGGCTGGGTGCGGCCTACCTCGTCTGGTTCGGCATCACGTCGTTGCGGAGGGCCCGATCCGGTCAGTCGATGGACGTGTCCGGGAGTGGTTCTCAATCGCTTTCGACGGTCGTGATTTCGGCGGCCACCTTTTCCCTCCTCAACCCGCACGTCTACCTCGACACCGTGGTTTTTCTCGGTGCGCTCGCCGCTCAATTCGGCGACAACCGTTGGTGGTTCGCGCTCGGTGCATCAATCGCCAGCTTCGTCTGGTTTTTCAGCCTCGCGTATGGCGCGAAAGCGCTGTCGCGATTCGTCACCTCGCCGCGCTTCTGGCGCATACTCGACACGGTGATCGCCGTCGTGATGTTCGCGTTGGCAATCGGGCTCGTGTTCGCGCCCATTGGCGACTGATTAAATCAGCCCTCTCAACGTCACGGTCGATCCTTTGGGAATCAACATTCCTTCGGCCGGATCGGTGGAGCCCGCTTCGGCCCAGCGTTGAGCCCAGTGGCGCTTCGGGATATCGGAGACGACCGTAACCGTGAACCCTAACTCTTCCAGCACTGACTGCGCCGCCGCAATCGTCAACCCGGCGACCGCCGGCACCGCGACGAGTTCGGGACCCTTCGAGATGACGAGCGACACGGAACCCCCGGGGCGAATGACGCCGCTGGTCGAAAACACCGAAATCACCCGACCGATAGCGACCGCCGACGAGAATTCCTCGACCGATTTTCCCTTGACCGTGAGGTCGACCGTGTCCAGTGTCGCGGTGGCCTGTTCGATTGTCATCCCCTTGACGCTGGGGATTGTTCCGACCGACTCGGTGACAATCACGGACTCGCCGGCATACACCGTGTCACCCGCGGCAATCGGCGAACCGTCGGCGGTGGTCACCGAGATGACCGTACCCGCGCTAATCGTCTGGTGAAATTCTTTGACGGTGTCCACGACGGCGATACCGAGTTTGGCGAGTTGTGACGAAAAATCGACCGTCGTAATGCCATCGAAGTCGGGGAATGCGATGGGTTCCGGTCCGAGCGAGATGACGAGGTGAACTTCGGTGCCTTTCGGCATTCCCGCCGTGATCTCGGGTGATGTGGTGATGACAAGCCCTTCGGCGATCTCGGTGTTGTAGGCCTCGGAGTTGGGCGGAACAACCACAAAGCCGGCTGACGTGAGAGCAGCGGTCGCGGCGTCTTCGGTCATGCCCATCACGGTGGCACTCGCGGTGACGGCTCCCGGTCCCGCCAGGAACCACCAGGAGGAGCCAACGCCGCCGATGAGGACAAGGACCGCCACGAAAATAGCCCCGATGCGAAGTCCACGCCGTGGCCGGGGGGTGGCACCCGGATCGTCGGACGAGTCTCGTGTACCCGCGGACTGCGCGGTCCGAACACGAGGCAGTGTCTGCTGCGTTTCGCGTGAGTCTTCGATGCTCTCGGCTGGACGCGCAGAGTCGATGACTCGGGTGGGGGCCTCGGTGTCGGAATCGAGGCGCCGGAGCGCAGTGGTCAGAGCATCAAGCATGGTTCGCGCATCGCTGGGCCGACCCGTCGGATCCTTGTGGGTGGCCCACTGAATGACGTCATCCACTGCGCGACTCACGGTGGGGTTGTGCTCGGCGGCAAACGGCATCGGCTGCTGTGCGTGCTGAACGGCGACCTGCATGGGAGTGTCGCCGACAAACGGTTGTCGCCCCGTGAGCATCTCGTACAGCATGATTCCAACCGAATACAAATCGCTGCGATTGTCGGCCGATGTCCGGGTGAGAAGTTCGGGGGCGATGTACGCGACTGTCCCCATCAACGATTTGCCGGTGTCGGTCGCGTTATTGACGGGCCGAGCCAGGCCGAAGTCACCGATCTTGATTCGTCCGTCGTTGACGAGAATGACGTTTTCCGGCTTGACATCGCGATGCAAAATTCCTTCGCGGTGTGCGACGGACAGCCCATTCAAAACGGCCGTGGTGATGTCGAGGGATTGCTCGATTGTCAAGGTTCCAAAATCGTTGAGAAGGTCGCGCAGCGTCATCCCCGGCAGGTACTCCATGACCAGATACAGTGTGTCGTCCACGTGGCCCTGATCGAAGACGGACATGATGTTGGGGTGGGCGAGCCGAGCGGTGTGCCGCGCTTCGC
>JAULYU010000103.1:5280-5953 GCA_032117735.1 Microbacteriaceae bacterium | reverse complement strand
ACCTGCCCCTTGGCGAGGGCGTATCCTTCGGCCGCGTGACCCGCGCCCTGTTCGTGGCGAACGAGGATGTGCCGAATCGCGGTCTGCGACATCAATTCGTCGTAAAACGGCATGATGGCACCACCCGGGAGTCCAAAGACATCCTTGATACCGAGAATCTCAAGTGACTTGAGCAGCGCTCCGCTGCCGGTCATCATCGGCGGCTCGCCGGTTTTCGGTGGTGCGGTCGGGGTGACCATGACGTTCTCCTTCGTGAACAACGGTGGGGTTAGCCCGTGACGGCGCCGAGTGCGGCCGATTTCACGAGCTTCGAATACTTCGCCAGAACACCGCGGGTATACCGCGGCGGAAGAGGGGACCAGCCAGCTCGGCGCGCCTCCAACTCGGTTTCATCGACGAGTAAGTCGATGCTCCGAGCTGCGATATCGACCCGTATGAGATCACCATCGCGCACGAAGGCAATGGGACCTGCGTCCACCGCTTCGGGAGCTACGTGGCCGATACACAGTCCGGTTGTGCCGCCTGAGAATCGTCCGTCCGTCAAGAGTAATACATCTTTGCCGAGTCCCGCGCCCTTGATGGCAGCGGTAACCGCGAGCATCTCACGCATCCCCGGACCGCCCTTGGGACCTTCGTAGCGAATCACGACGACATCGCCCGCGACAATCTCGCC
>JAULYU010000103.1:0-5270 GCA_032117735.1 Microbacteriaceae bacterium | reverse complement strand
ATCGAATCCCGCGGTTTTCACCACCGCACCCTCCGGCGCAAACGTTCCGTCCACAATCGTGATGCCGCCGGTTGCGTGGATGGGGTTGTCGAGCGTGCGAAGGACTTCGCCGTCCAGGGCGTCGAGGTTCATCTCGGCGAGGTTTTCCGCCATCGTCTTTCCGGTGATCGTCAGTGCGTCGCCGTGCATGAGTCCCGCGTCAACCAGAGCCTTCATCAACACGGGGAGGCCACCGCGGCGGTCCACGTCGTTCATCACGTACTTTCCGAAGGGCTTGAGGTCGCCGAGGTGCGGAACCTTTGCCCCGATTCGGTTGAAGTCGGCGAGGGTCAAGGGTACTTCCGCTTCGTTCGCGATGGCGAGTAGGTGAAGCACAACATTGGTCGAGCCGCCCAACGCCATCGTGATGGCAATGGCGTTTTCAAAAGCCTTGATGGTGAGAATGTCGCGCGCGGTGTGGCCGCGATCGAGCATGCCCACGACGGCCTCGCCCGAGAGGTGCGCAAAGTTATCGCGGCGGCGGTCGTAGGACGCGGGTGACGCGGATCCGGGAAGGCTCATGCCGAGCGCTTCCGCCACCGACGCCATGGTGTTCGCCGTGTACATTCCGCCGCAGGCGCCTTCGCCCGGGGCAAACGCACACTCGATTCGGCGTGCGTCTTCGGCGCTCATTTTGCCGGCCTTGACCGCACCGACAGCTTCGAATGAATCGATGATGGTGATGTCTTTCTCGGTGCCGTCGGACAACTTGACCCAGCCGGGGGCGATGGATCCGGCGTAGAGGAAAGCGCTGGCCAGGTCAAGGCGTGCCGCCGCCATCAACATGCCGGGGATTGACTTGTCACACCCCGCAAGAAGAACCGTTCCGTCGAGGCGCTCGGCCTGGACGACGGTTTCGACCGAATCGGCGATGACTTCACGCGAGACGAGCGAAAAGTGCATACCTTCGTGACCCATCGAGATTCCGTCCGACACCGAAATCGTCCCGAACTGGAGCGGGTAGCCGCCGCCGGCGTGAACACCTTCCTTCGCAGCTTGCGCAAGGCGCCCGAGCGAAAGGTTGCAGGGCGTGATTTCGTTCCACGAACTCGCGATACCGACCTGGGGCTTGTCCCAATCCGCGTCCCCCATCCCCACGGCACGGAGCATCCCGCGCGATGTTGTCGCCTCGATTCCGTCGGTGACGACGCGGGAGCGGGGCTTACGATCGATTCCTGTCATGTCCCTATCCTACGAAGTAACGCGCGGGCAGGAAGGGCGAACGGGACTATCGTAGAAAGCGGAGGTAGCGTCATGAAAAAGTTGCTGATGAACGGCGGTTTCCTCAGTGCACTGTTTTCCGGTTTCGGCCTGGTGAAGGCCACAATGACGGGGAAACGCGACTGGAAGCTGGTTTTGCTGTGGCTGTCGTGGGTACTCAGCCTCATCGCCATCATCGCAGCGGTCAATGACCCCGATCCGGATAGCACCGAGGATTAGCGTCCGAAAATGACGAAAGCCGACCCGAAGGCCGGCTTTCGCGTGACAACGATTTCTACTTCAGCGCCTTGAGCAACTGCGGCTTGGACATTGTCGAGTAACCGGCGATACCGCGGGTCTTTGCTGCGGCACGAAGCTGAGCGACCGACCACGTAGCGTCCGGTGCGCCGGTGAGGGCTTCCTTGACACCAGCAGCCGCCTTGGCGGCACTCGACTTGACGGTCTTGCCGACAACCTTGGCCTCGGTGGCGATCGTCTTTCCCGCCTTGTTGGCGCGGGCCTCTGCGGTCTTGGCTGCCGCAGTCGCCTTGCTCTTGACGTCCTTGCTCACGGCCTTGGCGGTTTTGGTTGCGGACTTGACGACCTTGGCGCCTTCGCGCTTGGCGTCGGCTGCGAATTTGTTGACTTCGCGCGAGGCATCCTCGGCGAAATCACCGACACGCTCTGCCGCGTCAGCGGCGAGATCGCGGGCCTGGTCGACCAGTTGATCGGCCTTCTTGTCGGCGCGCGACACCATCTTGGAAAGTTTGTTGAAGAAACTCATGGAAGGAACATCCTTACGTGTTTGAACGATAGCGAGTGCCGACGGTGTTACTCGGCGGTCCTAGTTTACCCAGAATTGTGTCGAATCGTTGGGATGTTCCCTATTCCGGTAACAGCGCGGTCACGATTCCGAGCGTGATCATGGCCAGTCCACCGATGGTTCGCATCGCAATCACTCGGCTCGGTGATTTGGCAAACCAGTCTCGGGCGGCACCGGCCGACAACGCGTAGACCGCGTCCCCCGAAATGCCAAAGATCACGAATATGACGCTCAGCAGAACCATCTGCACCACGATCGGTGTTCCGTTGGACACGACAAACTGCGGGAAGGCCGCGGAAAAAAACACAATCGTTTTCGGGTTGGACAAACCAACGATGATGGACTCGCGAAGCACGTGCCTGCTGGTGGGGACAACGGCGGGCGCACTCAGGTCGAGTCCGACTCGACGGTGTCGAATCGCCGTGACTCCGAGATAGATGAGGAACGCGGCGCCCGCTAATCGGATGACCGTCAGCAGCACCTCGTTTGATTCGATGATCACCCCGAGCCCGACGGACACCGCGAGCGCCTGAACGAAAACTCCGATCCCGTTCCCCACGACCGTGAGGATCGCTCCGCGCCGACCGAGGACCAACGCGCGGGAAATCGCGAACATGACCGATGGTCCGGGAATCGCAATGATGACCAGCGCGAAGGCGATGAAGGTGAGGATGTTCTCAACGGGAATCACCCGTCGAGTGTATCGAGGCGCCTGGTGGGTGGGTCGCTCGACTCGGCGTCCACACGAACACCCGCGATCCACTTGTGTGGCGAGAAATTCGGAAAGATTCGCGCAGTTGATGACATTATCGGGGTAAGCACAAAGGAGCCGCGGTGTCCCCTGACGATTTTTCGACGCGTTTTCACCAACACCGCGTCCCCATTACCAAGTTCCTCTATCGACGCGTCGACGGGAACGATGTGGACGACCTCGCGTCGGAGGTGTTCGGCGTCGCGTGGCGGAAGGGATCGACCGTGACGGTCGGCGAGGAACTGCCCTGGCTGTACCGCGTCGCGACAAACCTCGTTGCCAATCACCGCCGAAAGAACGCCCGTGCGGCCCGTTTGCTGGCGAGCCTTTTCGCACCCGACACGTCGCCGTCGGCCGAGTCCCTCGCTGTCGCCGATATCTCACTTGCATCCGCGTGGGGAGAACTCCCGCCGAAGTCCCGCGAGGTGTTGGCACTGACGGCGATTGACGGGCTGAGCGTCACCGAGGTGGCGGCATCTCTCGGCATCACCCCCAACGCGGTGTCGGTCCGGCTCGCGCGAGCACGAACCCAACTGCGCGCGGCCCTCGACCACGCTTCCTGACAGATTCCACCATCAAGGGACATAAACACAGCATGAACACACAACACGACAATCTGGACGACCGCCTGCGCTCGTCCGACCCCGCTTCCGGAAAGAAATTCTCGGAAACAGCACACGCTCCTGACGGAACGACCGCCGGTAACCCCCTTCGCGACTGGTGGCTCACGACGTCGACCGGCGTTCGCCGCTCGCTCGGCGGTGGCGTCGCTGTCGCCGCGGCCGCAACCGTGGTGGTGTCCAGTTCACTGTCCGGCGTGGGTGGGCCCCTCATCCAACTGGCGGACGGCACGAACCCCGCATCGATGTCCGCGGCCTTGCAATCCACCGAGGGCGACCTCAAAATGATGTCGATGCCCTACCTGTCCTACGAATATGTCGCCGGGGACTCACTGTCGACGTCCGGCGGACGCGGACAGGTATATCGCCTCGAAATGGCGGGGACGCCCGAGTCGGTCGCGCTGTCCGCTGCGGAGTACTTTGGCGTGGACGGAACCGTCGCGCGATCGCAGTATTTCGACGCCACCTATCCCTCGTATTTCGTGGGGTCAGAAGATGGAACCGCCCCGGGGATCAGCGTGAGTTGGTCCGGTACCGGTTCGTGGTGGTACTCCAATCCCGCCGCCTATCCGGAATTGGAGTGCCTCGACAAGAGAAAAGTCGGAAAGGGATCGGACGCCTACATCGAGTGTCTCGAATATGAACCGGGCGTGACGGGGAAAAACCCCACCGAATCGGAAACCCGTGCGCTCGCCGTGGAATTCTTCCGCGCGATGGAGATTCCCTTCACCGAATCGGACATCGTGGTGTCGGTTGATGAATGGTCGTCGTACGCCAGCGTTCCCCTCGTCGTCGACGGTCAGCCGACCGCGGTCGAATCGTCCATCTCGTGGTCGAGCAACGGGGAAATCTCGTGGGCTCAAGGAAACTCGGTCGACGTGGTCAGGGTCGGCGAGTACGACACAATCTCGGACGCCGCCGCGGTCGATCGCTTGGCGGATTGGCGTTGGTTCGGCTCGGGTCCGACCGACTATTCCGGTGGGTGGTCGACGCTGCGCTCCAGTGCGGTTGAATACGATTCGGTTTCCCCGTCGGTAGGGGATTCCGTTGACTCCTCGGAAACGACCGATGCAGACCCCGCTCCGAGTGAATCGGAGACACCAACCGAGCCGGCCCCGACCGAATCCGCCGAGCCCGGGGAGGAACCCGGAGTCGAACCGACCGAGGAACCCGGAGTCGAGCCGACCGAGGAACCGACGGTCGAACCGATTCCCCTTCCCAGCGAGCCCGAATTGCCGGTCCAGACCGTCACCATCGATTCCGCTGAACCCGCGCTGCTAATGGTGTGGGATCAGTCTGGAACGGTGTGGCTCGTCCCGGGAGTCGCTTTGACCGGGGTGGACACATGGTGGCAGACCGTCATCACACTCGTGGAGGGAGTCATTGAGCTACCCGAGCCGATCGAAATAATGCCGATCGACTAGTCGATCTACCGTTTCTTCTGATGTGCCCGGGCCCGTGAGTCCGGGCACATCAGAAGAAAACTTTTAACCTAAGCCAGAACCAATTTTCTTAATTTTTTGCTATGCTCGGGGCATGCCACGCCCTCGCCTTGATGCCCCGGTTCCGGAGCTCAACCTTTCGCCAGGACTCGATGGGGTGCGCCAACTGATGGGCGATTCGATCGGGACGCGCGAACGGCTCATCCTTCTTGCGATTGATGAAATCATGAAGTCAGGGCCGTCCGATTTCAATGCCCGAATCGTGTGCGATCGCATGCAGGTCAAGCAGTCGATGGTTCCGTATCACTTCGGTAGCCGCGACGGTCTCATCACCGAAGCCACGATTTGGGCTTTTCGCGACTGGTCGCGCAACGCAATCGACGCCGTCCGACGCA
>JAULYU010000102.1:0-5783 GCA_032117735.1 Microbacteriaceae bacterium | reverse complement strand
CCTGCAGGTGCCGCGATCGGGCCTTTTTCAACCAGTCATAAATCGGTCCGGCAAAGGGGACTTCGCGAAAAATCTCGCGCAACCGCGGCCTTTTCGCCTCTTCGATCACCGCGCCGGTTGTCTTTTCGGCGAATTCGCGGACCCGTGCCACAATCCCGCTTCGGGGGCGCTCGACCAGCGCCCCGAGTTCCGGTATCGAACGCCAGATGCGCGCCTTGTCGTCGTAACGAATCAATTCGACACTGTCGCGGTTCACCGCGAGATACTCGCGAAGAACGCGTTGGACGCCGGTGGTGAAGTTCAATTCGGACACCGCGGTCACATCGAGTGCGATCGGGCGGGGATCGGAGTGCGGCGTCATCGGGTCAACGCCCTATCAAACCACGCCACCCACTCCGGCTTGTGGGCGAGCGGCCCTAGCTTCGCCCGAAAAGTTTCGTTGGACGTCCTATACGCCTCGACCACCTTGGCGCGCTCGGACGACGGCAGCTTCCAGGCGGTAAAGCTCTCGACATTGCGGCGCGACTCGGCATGGCAATAGCCGAGGAAACGATCGAAAACGTATTGTGCCAGACGGGCCCCGGCGGGGAACCAGCCGATTACCCTGTCCAGTTTTTTCCCCAGAACGAGAAGATGCATCCCCACCGATGAAAAAGTTGGATGTATCCGGGCCTTCCCACCGCTCCACTGATTCTGGGGAAAGGCGCCGAGGCCCAGTTCGTCAAAAATGCACTGGTTCAAATTCTCTGACTGCGCCAAACTACTTCGGTAAGGAACGATGTGGAGAGTGTACGGAGCATCCGCAAAAGACCAGCGGTCCCACAAATAGTCGTAGGCGTAAGCATTTCGCTCGCGGTGGTACCGCAGGAACGACGAGATGCGCAGAGACGTGACCTTTTTCCGATTCCACATTCGCAGTTGCTGACCGAGTAACGAGGGAATCGCTCCCGTTTGCTCCCGAGCAACGAGGACGATATCTACCCGATCAAACAACTCGGCCAAGCGTGCGCCGAGTGTTGATGGTTCAGCGAGTTGGTCGCCAATTTCACACACCATAATCACCGTGACGTTGCCACCGTGTCGACGGGCCGCCTCCGCGATATCGACCAGTTTGGAGTCGACAGAATGTGCCGTGTTAGGGGTTTTGCGTGGCGCGTCGGAAGTGGTTGGCGAAATCAGAGGGGCGATTTCAACCAGATCGTGATGTTTGACGATTTCCCCGTTCGCGGGGAACCACAATTCATGTGCTGGATAAATGATGTCCGGCGCGAGGGTTCCTTCTTCGACCGCTCGCCACAGGCCTGCCGCAAAGGCGGACGTTCCCGTTTTCATCGGCCCAACGTGAACCACGATACGTGTCGAACCCACGATTACACGCCCTCCGCGGCAAACCACTTGCGCCAGTCCGGTGAATCTATTTGTGGGCCGAGCGTCTTTCGGACGGCAGCGTACGACGGTGCGTACAGTGAGCGAATCGCGTTCTCTTCGGCGGGAGACAATTGCCACTCGCCGTGACCGACGTTGCGTTCTACAAAACCGCGCACGACCGTTTTTTCCCTGTCCGCCCCGAGTACGGCCGAAAACAATCGTTTGATGATTGCCGCCACCGGAGGGAGCGCGCGCGCGGCGCGACCAAGATTCTTGAGGGTGATGAGACGCTTGAGCGAGGCGAGAGGAAGGCTCGGGTGAAGCCGTCGGCTTCCAAAGTCATCCTCGAGTCGAGGGGCCGGAACCCCAGCAACAACTGCGTAAAATCGATCGACGCTGGAGTAGCCGTCGAGATCGTCTTCGAAATAGGGGATGAGAACCAGTTCGACGTCGCTAAACGCTGACCACCGTTTAATCATCCTCACGTAACGCTCACCCGGTAAATCTGTCCGTGCGTTCATCATCGCGACAACATCAAAGTCTGGTTGGTTGATGCGCCAGTCTTTGATTCGGTGGACCAGCATCGATTTCTCTGCGGAAACAGGCGACCGGACAGCAAACACGACTCGAATTCTGCCAAAGTATTTGCGCAACATCGTGACCAAAACGCTGGCGTTTGTTCGGCTCGAAATTGTCTCGCTCACGAACACCACGGTCGATCCAGAGCCCCTCTGGGCGGCTGCGGCTGCGGCTGCGGCGCGAGCCACGCGCTCTTCGACAGCGGCCGGTGATTGAATCGCGGTCTTACGAAACCGAGGTTGGTCTGCATCCTCGGCGAAAAAATCGAACAGAGCGTTGTGCTTGACGATTCTCCCCGCCGGCGGAAACCACAGATCCCCCGTTGGGTACAGTATCGACGACGGAAGAATCCCCAGTTCGGTGGCGACGGAAAAATAGTAACCGAGAGCCGTGGTTCCCGTTTTCATCGGCCCAATGTGGATAACGACGTCGGGCTTTGCTGTCACAACGCACTCCCACTCTCTGCTCCAGAAAAACTGTGGCGGAGACGGTGGGATTTGAACCCACGGTTCCCTAGAGGGAACTCCACCTTAGCAGGGTGGTGCACTCGGCCGAACTATGCGACGTCTCCAATGGTCCTATGTTACCGAAATATCACCGGCGCGGTGGATCGAGCTCCGCGAACCATCGTTTCCAGTCTTTCTGACGCGCAGCGGAACCCAGATATGCCTTGAACCGGGCGTTAGACTCGCGATACAACTCGACAATCTCACGCCGCTCGGGCGTCGTCAGAGTCCATTGTGAGCTCTGAACCTCTTGCCGAATTTTCGTGCGTACCGCGTAAAAAATTAGCGCTGCGAGTCGACGAACCCCGGCAATTCTGCGCATCCCCGCCATCGTCTTTTTGAGGTTCGCAAGTCGTCGCAACTGTTCCTTTCCCAATGACGCGTTCTTCTTGTGGCTCGTTTTCGCCTCGGGAATAGGGATGCGAAATCGAGTAGCGAACCGTTTCATCAAACCGTCCGTGGCGTAATCGTCCTCAAAATACGGGAGCGCGACCAGGTTGTAGCCATCTCCGGACCACCGCTCAAATATCACGTCGTAGTGAAAGCGTCGATTTCCTTCCCGCACGAGTGCGTCGCGATTGAGGTCAACATGCTGTGGTGATTTCCAGGATTGAACGCGGTGCGCCACGATGCTCGGCAGAGCGGCGGTCTGGTGACGAGCGAAGAACACAACATCCACCGAATCGGCGAGATCGGAAAGGCGCTTCGTGATGTAGTCGCTATATCGTGAAGCTCGCAGCGCCTCCGCGATGAACACGATGGTGACGTCGGGAACATTCCGAGTACGCGCGTCGGCAACGATTGCCTCAATCCGACGTTCTATCGGCGCCCCGCGCCGTGTGCCCAACAGTTTGAGTTCGGGGTGCTTAGCCACATCGGTACGAGATTGTGGCCATGACTCTCCCCTCGGAACTACGAGCGAATCGGGGAGCGGCTCGGATAATAACCGAGACGCCAACGCCTCGGTCCCCGTCTTCATGGGTCCGATGTGGAGGACGATTCGTACGCCGATGGTCGTCTCCTAAAAGGCGTACGAGACCGAACAAGTGTTCTGCGCTGCGGATTGTCCTTGGATTCCGCCTAGGACCTTTCCCGTGCCCGTGGGCTTGGGTTTACCCTGGACTTCCGAGCCAATTCCCGTGGAATCCTTCGCCAATTTGAAAGGCTTGTCTTGGCGAATGGTCGTGAACAGCAGGTCGGCGAGTTCTGGAATCGGAGCAACCTTTCCCGCGTAAACACCGCCCACGCCCGTCCTGCCCGGGTACTGGACAAACATGATGTTTTCGCGCGGGATGTCCTTCAACACCAGAGCCATGGCGGCCATTGTGTCGAGGCTGGAGAGAGAATTGGACAGTGTCATCGAGTTAGCCGCCACGGACGCGAGCCCGTAGACCTTAGTGGGGTCGAACAGGACTCCTTCGTCCTGAATTTTTCGGACGAGTGACGAGAGGTAGACCTGTTGCGAGGAAATCCGCCCAAGGTCCGAGCCGTCCCCAACTCCGTGTCGTGAACGAAGGAACGCCAATGCCTCCCAGCCCTTGATGTTGTATGTTCCCTTCTTGGGAAAGTACAGGCCGGTGTAGGGGTCATCTATCTTGTCGTTCACACAGACATCGACACCGCCGATTGCGCTCGCCAGCGAAGCAACCCCGCCGAACGTAACCAGCGCAGCGTACTTAATTTTCAATCCCGACAATGCTTCGGCCGTCAGAACGGCGCAGGCGAGGCCGCCATAGGACAGGGCGACGTTGATGGGTTGGGCTGACATTCCCGAATTGTACCCGGAGCCATCCTCGCGCGGGCAGGAGGGAATCGGCACGACGAGGTCGCGGGGGATTGACACGACGGTCGCGCGGGTGTGGTCTTCGGAAACGTGCACGATGATGTTGACGTCGTTGAGCGTGGCTCCGACCGAAGCGCCACCGAATTTATCCCGCTCTCCTTCTCGGGTGTCCGACCCGACAATCAGCACATTGAAAGCACCTTTCATAGCCCCGATGCCCGAAAGTTTGATCTCTTCTTCGGTACCCGTATCACCCGCCAGCGCGACCGAATCAATAGCCGACGTGATCTTCCACGCGACGATACCGGCGATGGCCGCGGATGACACCATGACGACCGCGAGTGACAAGCCGATAACCTGCAGGATCGTCGCCCACGGGCGACGACGTCGCGACAACACCGCGTGACGCGGGGTCGGTTGTGGTTTCATCGTCTCGGTCACGGTTCTCCTTGGTGTCCTGTGCGGAGGGCGTGGGATTCGAACCCACGAGACATTGCTGCCCACTGGTTTTCAAGACCAGCTCCATCGGCCTCTCGGACAGCCCTCCGCATTAAGTCTAACCGAGGCGGGGCGATGCGCTATTCGAGCGTCGCCAAAACGGACGGGAGTCCGCCCTCGGACTCGTCGAGAGTCATTTCGCTGGCCGCATTCCGCACCTCGGCGGGTGCCTGGCCCATCGCCACACCGCGACCAAACTCGGCGGCCCATTCCAGCATGTCCACATCGTTTCGGCCATCGCCGACCGCCATGACCCTCTCGCGCGGGATTTTCCAGCGTTCACGCACCAATTCCAACGCGGTTGACTTGTTCACCCCCTGAGGACCAATATCCAGCCAGGACGTATAGCCCACCGAATACGTGACTTTGTGTAGTCCCAGCATCTCGACCACGTCGGTGAAATAGTCTTCCCGCGATGTCGGGGCAATCACGACGACGCGCGTCGCCTGATTGGTCATCAAATCTTCGAACGAGTTCATTTTCTGCGTCTGCATGTTCACCCCGGTTTCCGGGAACCAGCCGATGTACCGGAGCAGACCCGTCTCGTCCTCGACGGCGTAATGGGCGTCGGGGATGGTCTGGTGAATTTCCCGCAGCACCCGCTGCGGGTCGAACAGTTCGACGGTGTCGCGCACGTATCCGTTCGGATCGTGAGCATCACTCCGCACCACAATCGCACCGTTTGCACAGACGAGATATTCGGGGGTGATGCCGAGTTCTCTGACGATCGGTAGCGTCATCGGGACGGAACGACCCGTCGCGATGGTGATGCGGTGTCCCGCTCGGTCAAGGCGTTGAACTTCGTTGATGGTCCACGGATTGAGGTCCCCGTGCTCCGAGATTAGCGTTCCATCAATGTCGAGCGCGACGAGCCACGGTTCCGAGCGGTCCGCCATCACGACAGGGGCTCCGCGACCGCAAGGCCGCCGAGGTACGGACGGAGTGCGTCGGGGATGGTGACCGAGCCGTTCGCGTTTTGATGCGTTTCGAGGATTGCCACCAACCAGCGAGTGGTGGCGAGTGTGCCATTGAGTGTCGCGACTGTCTCG